>CAIJEA010000247.1 GCA_903819605.1 uncultured cyanobacterium
AGATAGTTGCGGCGCGAAGCGCCGCAACTATCTTCTGGGTTTTATGTCTTAGCTTACTTGCCTATAGCTATAACTATGATGAAGCGTTGGAGGCGATCACCTCAAGCATTTTTTGAGTACCTACTTATGATCTATTCGCAGGCGCAAGGTCGGTCATAAGTGACATACTTGAACTTGCCTTCTACCAATGACTCCTTATGCAGCTTTTTGACCACAATCAAATGCCTCTGGTTTTCCTTAAATACTTGAGTATTAAAACTCCCGATAGGACGATCAAAGCTGTGGGGGGATATCGTTCTACATTGCATATTTCGATGCATAACTGTGAAAATTTCTGGGAAACAGCAATATCTTCACCATAGTTACTGACAGCAGCAACTCCTATAGCAGTTTTCAAATAAGTGAATACTCGGTTGAAAACACAAAACTAATCCTATCAAAAGTTTTGTGTTTTCATTTTGCCGTAGTCAAAATGAAAATCGCTATAAGCCAAGGCAAATACATATTTTGAGTTAGAAACAATACCGCTAGGCAATGTTTTTTCAACATAGTTCACTACAAAATACGCAACAAACAAATTACATCAATAAAAGTTAATAGCATCAAATAGATACGATTCAATTTTTATATTTTGATGTTTGACTTCACCCAAATGAATGAATTTGTTTTATTGATTCTTTTTCAATATCAACGTTATCAAACTATGAGATCGCCTAAATGAAGCATCTGTGATAACGGTTGTGGTTTAATGCTATGTCAAATCGCTTTCTTAAGCAAAATTAAAGATAAGTAATTGCGATCGCAGGGAATAATTGATAAAACGGTTCTCTATCCACCTGATAAATCAACAAAAGTTTATCCGAAATTCCGAAGACAAGATCGTTGGGAACCTGTAGATTCGTCCTTACGTCCTTTCTAATCTAGCAGTCAGTAAAATACATATTTAGCAGTTACCTTCATCATGCAGTATTAGCTTGGAAATTGTACATATCATTCTCTTAACAATTTCTAAGTTTGACAGTTTAATCTTCAGTTTTTTAATGTCTAAGTTTGTCAACTGCTACTTAAAAATAGTCAACTTCAATTTCAGGCTTTTCATCAATCCAAACAAGTGATTACTTACGTAATTCATTTATAGCTACTTTTTAAATAATAAACCTGTAGCTTATAGCAGTTGTCAAAAGTTAGGTTTGCTTATCTCATTGCTAAATTTAAGTTAATTTTTTTGCAATTATTTAATAAACAAAAACAATGAGTGTAAATACCTACTCAAATCCATCTAAATCCTTAGATAGATAGTGATAGCCGTCCTTTGACTTTTTTAGTTGGTTTGTAATAATATGTAACTCTAGTTGTAAAAGATAAAAAGGTTAATCACGTATTTTACAAAATAGCGATGACGCTACTTACAGATTAGTAGATTAAATTTACAAAACTTAAGAATCATGAATTTAAACTGTCGAATTAACAGATTAAGAAACTTAGATTTTTAGGGATATAAAGTTGACCTTGTACCATCATTCTGGTCTTGGACAAACACTTTTGGAAAACGCTTAATTAAAACATTAGGAGCGATATGTCTGAAGAACCATTGACCCAACCCACACCAAAGACAGTGGATAGGCAAGCTAACAAGCAGGTCGGTCTGTCTGCTGACATGGTTCGTACGTATTTGCATGAAATCGGTAAGATTCCTTTGCTCAGTAATGAAGAGGAGATTATCTACGGCAAGCAAGTACAGCAGATGATGATGCTATTTGAGGTGCAGGAAAAAATTGTCCAAGATAGCGATCGCTTACCCACTGAACAGGAGTGGTCTGAAGCTGTTGGCTTAGCCCCTGAAGTTTTACATAGCAATATTCGTGTTGGGACAAGAGCTAAACGTAAAATGATCGAAGCCAATCTGCGTTTAGTCGTATCTGTAGCCAAAAAATATCAAAAACGAAACCTAGAACTTTTAGATCTAGTACAAGAAGGAACACTTGGATTAGAGCGTGCAGTTGATAAGTTCGACCCAACCAAAGGATTTAAGTTTTCAACTTATGCTTACTGGTGGATTCGTCAAGCTATTACTAGGGCGATCGCACAACAAGCACGAACTATCCGCTTGCCAGTTCACATTACCGAAAAGCTCAATAAAATTAAAAAAGCTCAGCGCCAACTATCCCAAGATCTCGGTCGTGTGGCAACTGTTGCTGAAATCGCCTATGAGCTAAATATTAAAACCGATCAAGTTCGAGAATGTCTATCTCTATCACGCCAGCCAATTTCCCTTGACTTACGTATTGGCGATAACCAAGACACTGAACTCGCGGAACTCTTGGAGGATACAGGTCGTTCCCCTGATAATTATGTGGAGCGTGAATCTCTTCGCACAGATATTCAGAGCTTACTTAAGGAGTTACCTGAAAAGCAACGTCAAGTAATGATCTTACGATATGGCTTAGAGGATGGGCAAGAAATGTCTCTCGCTAGTATTAGCAAGCGCATGGATCTTAGCCGCGAGCAAGTACGACAATTAGAACGTCAAGCGATGGATTATCTTCGCAAGCGAAAAGCAAGAATGCAAGAATATCTAGCCAGCTAAAGAAAGGTCAGCGCTCCGCGCTGACCTTTCTTTTTAATTAGTTTGGTAATTCTTAAAAATTTGCAATAATCTAATATTAGTTCTTAGATACTTACTTACTAAACTCACAAACGTCTATGCCGCTCAAATCCACAACCCGTCACATTCAGATTTATGCAGCCATTGTCGAGGAGCAAAACGATGAACTCATCGATAGTGAAAACATTTTGACCTTAGATGTCGATCCTGACAATGAACTGAACTGGACAGATGGTGCTCTGCAAAAGGTATATCGCAAGTTTGATGAACTTGTGGTGGACTATAAAGGTGCTGACCTGACTGATTACAACTTGCGTCGGATTGGTTCTGATTTAGAGCATTTTGTAAGATCTTTATTGCAACAAGGCGAAGTTACCTACAATCTTAATCATCGTTCGCTCAACTACAGTATGGGCTTACCCCAGATTGTCAACACTGAAGCTCAATAGAGACTAGATGACACAAAGTGTTATCTAGTCTAGTTATAGATTTAGAACTACCACCCAAAATTATGTCTGAAACTACTGCATCAAGTTCCGAAGAAGTCAAGGCTAAGCCTGCTGCTAAACCTAAAGTTGAAAAGCCACCTGCAATTGAAGAGTTACCGTTTGAAGAATT
Organism: uncultured cyanobacterium; assembly: GCA_903819605.1. Classification (GTDB taxonomy): domain Bacteria; phylum Cyanobacteriota; class Cyanobacteriia; order Pseudanabaenales; family Pseudanabaenaceae; genus Pseudanabaena. Next base: position 3,224 of record CAIJEA010000247.1, read on the forward strand.
TATTACCACCCATTATCTGCCAGCTTTAACAAAGGCTTTTGGTAAGCAAGGTGTGGATGATTTGCAGCTAGAGTTTGATAATTCTCAAGTACGAGGTGTTTGGGCACAAGGGTTACGCAGATTTACTGTTTATTTTTCTAAGTCAGATATCAATGCTCAGAAGGCTTTTTCCTGTGCTGATAGTGGGCAACTTCCTAGTACCATCGAACCCTTTTTGATCGATGAGCGTAAAGCCCCTCTCGATCTGCTTGTTTTTGGTGTAATTCAACGTTTAAATGCCCAAAAATGGCTACAATCCAATTAACTAAAAAGGGGTGATTTTCACCCTTTTTTAGTTAGAAGAATGTTTTGGCACAATAGCTGGTGTACCATTCTTAATCTCGATTTTCATGCCCAGCTTGTCTAACTCTTGAGCAACAATTTGTACTGTTTTCTTATCTACAGCGTTTTGTAAAACTAGAGACCAAGCGCCAATCTGCGCCTTGGAAAGATCGCGATCCTCCTCTAGCCATTTTGCTGATTGACGAGAGAATTCGGCAACCAGTTTAGGGTTGTCAATGGTTTTGTCCGTCGGCTTAACACGATCTGCCCATTCAGCCGCTTTGAGGTATGACTCTCTCGCACCTTTGGCATCCCCTAAAAATAACAGATGATCGGTAGCTTTATAACGCCACACATTGTAGGCAGTAGGTTGTAAATCTGGATTAAGAGATCGTAGTCCTTTGGTATAAATTTCGATCGCTTGACTAGGAACTCCTGCAAACATGGATACACTAGCTGACATATATATATAGCTACTCAAGAAGCGAGGATCGCGGTCGATAATATTTTCAAAATAGAGTGGGCTAAGACTATATCCCGTTTGAAAATTATTTCTAGAAATATCGTCACCAAAATATTGCAGAAACTGCAAAAAGGTAAAGTTGGCAATCATATTATTGAAGCCAAGACCGCGTGGTGGCAACTGGCGAATTAGCTTAAGTCTAGCCTCTTCCTGTCTGACTCCTTTCCGAGTATCTTCTAAAGTTTGTCCACTCAAACGCTGATTTAACTTTGGAAACTGTAAACTGAGAGCGATCGCTGCAAAAACTGCGATCGCTCCTAAGTTAATAGCAAGATTACGAAACCGCATCTAACTTAATTGCCTTCTGAAATAAATGTATCTTTACTAAGACTATCAATCAGTTTATTGCTTGGTGAGCCATCAGCAGGACTAATTGTGTAAAAGTTTTGTGCTCTGACAATCGCATTACGAGTTTCCCCAGTCAGTACACCATCAGCTTTGCCATTGTAGAAACCTCTCTTAATCAACAAGTTTTGCAATGTTAGGACTTGAGGATCGCTAGCACTGGCTTGGGGTGTTGCGGCTGTTGTTGTTTTTGCCTGAGCGGCGGGAGCAGCAGGAGCTTTAGGTTGAGTTTGAGGAGTAGAGGTTGGCTGCGTGACTGTGGGTTGGGCGACTGTTGGTTGAGGCTGAGGAGTTGTTTGCGGGGTTGCCTGTGGCTTGGTCTCTACACGAATTGTAGGAGAAGTATTTACTGTAACCTGTTGGCGTGGAGCACCTGCTTCTAAAGCAGCAATAGTCCGAGCGCCAGCAACACCATCAGCAGTTAACCCATAGGCTTTTTGCGCGGCAATAATTGCTTCTTTAGTACGCGAACCAAGAAAACCTGTGACTGGACCATTATAAAATCCGCGATCGGCAAGCAAGTTTTGGAGATTGGCTACTCCATCTTCATTTCCAGATGATGCGGCAGGCTTAGTGGCTTGATTTGTTGGTTGACTTGTAGCAGGCTTAGTGGTGCTAGAGATTGAGGGTCTAGCATCTTTTTGCAATGCAGCTATAGTTTGAGCGCCAGCAATACCATCGGGCGTTAAGCCATAAGCAGTCTGGGCTGAAGCGATCGCTGCATTAGTTTGTGCACCCTTAACTCCATCTAGTGAGCCTTTGTAAAAGCCACGTTTAGCTAATAGCTGTTGCAATGCTAAAACATCTTTATTGCTCTTAGTATCTGTGGTGGTGGAGATAGAGTCACGATTTTTATCAGCAACATTGACATTACTGCTTCCCGATTCCAATGCTGATATAGTCTGCGAACCAGCAATACCGTCGGGGACTAAACCATAGTTCTTTTGGGCGGCGACGATCGCTAAACGGGTCTGTGGTCCCATCAGTCCATCAATTGCGCCATTATAAAAACCCCTTTTGCTGAGAAGCACTTGCAGACTTGAAACTTCAGCACTTTTAGCGGTAGTTGTAGCGCTTATTGGAGTAACCGTCGTTGTGCTACCATCTGACTCTAGAGCTGATAATGTACGAAGACCCACAACCCCATCAGGCGTAAGGTTATAAGCTTTTTGAGCGGCTATGATTGCATTGCGAGTTTGAGATCCCATAATCCCATCTACAGCTCCGTTATAAAAGCCCCGATCGGCTAATAACTTCTGAAGATTCATCACCGTAGATGAAGCAGAAGCATTAGTTTCTAGTAGATCAGTTTTTGGATCGGCTTGTGCGATTACCTTTGTAACTGATCCACCTTCTTCTAGAGCAGTGATCGTCTGACTTCCTGCGACTCCATCGGCGGTTAGACCAAGAGACTGTTGAGCGCGAATAATTGCATTTTTAGTCGATGCCCCAGCGACACCATCGATCGCACCTGGGTCAAAGCCATTTTTTGCTAACAGAGATTGTACATACTTCACATCTGACGATGGAGTAACTTCAGCTAAAGCGTTTAGAGTTGAGCCTAAACCAATGACTAGAGTCGTACCTGCAAGAATTACATTTAAGCTAAGTTTGGCAGAGTTGGTAGTTAATCTCTTCAGCCAAGCTTGAAAAGTTGACTCAATATTTGAGGTTTCAGAAATATTGATGTCTGTGGCGATCGCCTCGTCAGAGTTTATAAATTCTTCGTGGATATAAGCGATGAGTTCCATGATTTAGACCTGATTGAGTTTATAGATTTAGTAGGATATGAGCTATGAACTTGGACTTTTAGGTGTAGCGGGGGCGTTCTGGCTAGAGCTTGGCGCTTGAGAGGTATTTTGAGACTGAACACTGTTAGGACTAGGACTAATAGTCTGATTACTTTGAACAGCCTGAATATTGCTTTGGGCAATACTTTGTCCCCTAAGAGCAGTAAGCAAGTCAGCACTCAGATCGCCAGTTGCTTTTTGTCCATAGGCTGTTTGAGCCTTCAAAATACTTGCCCTAGTCTGAATGTTGTATTGCCCGTTTAGTTCTTCGTCATAAAAACCGCGCTCCTTAAGCAATAGTTGTGCTTGTAAAACATCCTGTTTTGTCGGATTCTGATTAAAAGCAGGTTCAGAAAGGGGAATATTACTACCCCCCGCTAATAGCGCTCGAATTGTCAAAGGCCCAGCAAACCCATCTAAAGGCAATCCATAGGCTTGTTGTGCTTTCATTACTGCATCAGTTGTGGCTTTTCCCTGTCGTCCATCAACTTCGCCTTGGTAAAACCCCCTTTGCTTGAGTAATATTTGCAAATTACCTGCCTCAGAACCCTCTATACGCTGAATATTAACTGTCTGCGGATTATTATCAGCACTTACAATAATTGGCTGTCTGGGGCGATCGCTACTATTAATTTGATTAATTGATTGATTTGTGGGGTTAGTCGCTGGTGATATCACTGAAGAATCTCGTAGCAAAGATATAGTCTTAGCTCCAGGAATACCATCGACAATAAGATCTTTTTGGGTTCTCTGAAAATCGATCACGGCTTGCTTGGTATATTTGCCATAAACTCCATCAAGATCGCCTACGTCAAAACCACGTTTAGCAAGTAAAGTCTGCACCTCTAAAACATAACTGGTATTGCAGAGATATAAATTTTCGCACCAAGGTGCAACATTCACCGATGGTTCAAGTAACTGGCTAGCCTCGACTGAAGACTCTAAACCCATGCCAAAACCACTAAGGCTAGTAACGGCGATCGCGGATAGCAAATAAGATCGCCATTTGCTCACAGTTACATTCCAACTAAGACGATTGTCCTGATATTTACCAGAAAAAATCTCGTCAAAAGTACACAGATGTATATCTTGAGGCTCTTGATTGGCTTGTTCATATGCCCAAGCATCATATATATAGGCTGCAAGTTCCATAGCTGCCACCAAATGATCGCACTGTCCTACTTATTTTAAACGATTTTTTCTGGCTTCTTATGTCAAAAAATGTATAAATACAAAAAAGTGGAGAGAAAAGCACTTTACGGCTTTCTCTCCACTTTTTTGTTAAGCATTGTAATCATTCAAGTTTTCTGCCGCTATTGGCTTACTTTTGGAAATATCTGTGCCATAGGGAATTCCTATTTGAACTACATTTTCCTGTTGGTTACTTGACTTTGGATGAGATCGCTCGATACCTCTTCTCCTCTCTGAAGTTCTTTCTTCGCTTGTATCTTCGGTCACAACCTCATACAGAATCGCTTGCTTATTTGCTTCAGTGCCTCGTCTTAGTACCCGCCCTAATCGCTGAATATATTCACGGGCTGAGCCTGTACCCGATAGCAGGATGGCAATGCGTGCGTCGGGTACATCAACACCTTCGTTTAACACATGGGAGGTAACTAGAGTCTTATATCTACCTTCGCGGAAGGAAGTCAAAATTTCATGGCGTTCTTTAACAGGAGTTTGATGAGTGAGCGCAGGAATTAATAAATCTTTGGCAATGCGATAAACCGTGGCGTTGTCATTGGTAAAAATTAGGATACGTTCAGGAAAATGTTGTGCAAGTAAATCTGATAAGACTCGTAATTTTGCTTCAGTACCTAAAGACAATTCCTTAGATTCGCGATGGGCAAGCATCGCTCTTCTTCCAGCTTGCGATCGCGCACTTGCTTGGACAAATCTTTGCCATCCTTCCAAACTGCCAAGGGAGATTTTTGATTCTTTCAAAAAAAGATTGCGACTTTGGATTAGAGAATCATAGCGATCGCGTTCTAGCTCAGAAAGTGAAACTTTAATCTGCACGATTTTATGCTCTGCTAATGCTTGTCCTGACAATTCTTCAGCAGACTTACGATAGACTTCTTCACCAATAAGTAGTTCTAAATCAGCATGTTTGCCATCACTGCGTTCTGGTGTGGCAGTCAAACCAAGACGGTAGGGAGCGATCGCGTATTCCGCAATCACCCGAAAAAAATCCGTTGGTAAATGATGGCATTCATCAAATACGATCAAGCCATAAAGATTGCCCAATGCTTCAGCTTGAATCGCGGCGCTATCGTAGGTTGCAACCAAAATTGTCGTGCGATCGCGAGAGCCTCCCCCCAATAAACCAATCTCTACATCAGGAAAAGCTGCAAGTAAATGAGCATACCATTGATGCATCAAATCGAGAGTTGGCACGACAATCAAAGTGCTGCGATTTGTTGCTTGCATAGCAAGTTGTGCCAGATAGGTTTTACCTGCGGCTGTAGGCAAGACGACGATACCTTGTTTCCCCACTCGTTGCCATGCTGCGAGAGCTTCGCGTTGGTGAGTATAAGGTTCCATTTGGGCATGAGCAATTAATTTAATCTCGCTATATCCCCTCGATTTATCCTCGATGGCTATTCCTTCCGATCGCAAATTCAAAATCAACTCGCGATAGCGATTAGCAGGAATACGAAACTTTTCAATGCGATCGTCCCATGTCGCAAATTCAATCCATGACTTCCCTTTAGGAGGTGGATAGAGAATTAAGGTTCCGCGATCGTAGGTTAATTGTGGAATGCGAGGCATATTGACATAATTTTTACGGTAGTCATCAAGAGGCTAGGATGAGCATTGCTTATCCTAACCTTAAAATCCTGCCATCTTTAGCACTACCACTTTTAGCATAGAAAATCAGTTTTAAAAATCTATTGGTATCCTTAGCCTTTTTATACCTAGTTTTGGCATGGGTAGCAAAGTCGCTCGGGGTTATAAATAATCACCGTAGCAATAGCCAGTTATGTTAGGACAAAAGCAAAACCCAGAAGAGAGTTATGGCGCTTTCCGCCGCAACTCTCTTCTGGGTTTTATATCTTAACTTACCTTGCTATAGCTATAAGAGAACTTACAATTAACGAACTTCAGGAGAAGGTGTAGCTCGCTTGGGTGAAGGAATAAGATATGCAACTACAGCACCACCAACAAAACCTGCAACATTGCGAACTATTGGCACCCATTCGCTAGTCCTTGTTACGACTGGTCCTAGACCAAAGGAGATGAATAACATTCCCCAGAGAGGAGTAAAAATAAGCGCCCATTTCCAAGCAAATATCTCACCTTCCTTGCGAGGATGTCCTGCAAAACCAAAGATTACGCCACCAACAATTGAGGTAATCAAAGTGAGAATCCACTGTTCTTGAGGAATTCCGGGAACAACCGCACATCCATCGCGATCCAAACAAGTAACGATCGCATCAATGGAAGATAGAATTGATTGATCGTAACCCTGTTCGCGCACGTAGAACTGATTACCGTAGCGAGACTGCAACTCAATCCAAAAGCCTCGTGATAGTAAGGGATACACGGCATCACCAACACTGAAATTAAGCAAATTGCGCCCGCGTGCATCGGCAACTAACATTACACTCTGATCGTCCAAGCCCCAAAAATCTTTTACAGCACGTCCAGGAGTACGATCGACCTGAGTGAGAACTCGCAATTTCCAGCCAGTTAGTTCCTCAAATTTTGTGAGTTTTTGATCTAGCTCAAGTTCTTCAGCATCAGTTAGAAACCTTCCCAAATCAATTACATTTGTATACTTTTCTGGTAGTAGCTCAGGCGCGTCAAACGCATGGGCAGCAGGAATATGGGTAAAGGCGATCGCTATGGGTAGAAATATGGCGATCGCCAAAGTAATAAACTTTTTAAAAGTTGTTGTAGAAATTGCTTTGAGCATAGGTATTTTTTAAAAGCAGATCTTAATATTTCTTAATATCTTAGCAGGGGTATATAGTTTAAGTAACTCTTCTCGGTATTTTTATTTAATGGCAAGCCCAATTCAGTGGTATCCCGGACATATCGCCAAAGCTGAAAAACAATTGTTAGAACAGCTTAAGTTGGTTGATGTGGTAATTGAGGTACGCGACTCGCGCATTTTAATGTCTAGTAAACACCCAAAAATCGAAAAATGGGTAGAAGGAAAATCTCATATTTTAGTATGTAATCGCACTGATGCCATCTCATCGACCGTGCGATCGCAATGGACGCGCTGGTTTACCGAGCAAGAGCGTATGGCATATTTTACCGATGCACAGGCAGGTAAAGGCATGGTGGATTTGCTCAAGGCGGCTCAGGTGGCAGGCGAAAAGGTAAACGAACGACGACATGGTCGTGGAATGTTGCCTCGTCCAGTCAGGGCGGTAGTAGTTGGCTTTCCAAATGTAGGCAAATCAGCACTAATTAATCGGTTGCTCAAGAAAAAGGTAGTTGCTAGTGCCAATAAGCCGGGGGTCACACGTCAGTTACGCTGGATTAGGATTTCTGATGAGATTGAATTGCTTGATACTCCTGGAGTCATCCCACCTTTGCTCCACGATCAAGATGCAGCAATGAAATTGGCTATTTGTGATGATATTGGGCAAGCCGCCTATGACAATGTGTTGGTTGCTGCCGAGGCAGTAGATTTGCTGATTAAATTAAATGCTAAGTTAAGTAGCCGTTACATTATCGATCCGCAAACTGTAACTTCAGGTATCGAGTATATTCACCAAGTCGCAGCTTTAAATAAGTTTCAAGGCGATCTTGATAAAGTTGCTCGACTTATTTTGTATGATTTTCGCAAAGGCAAATTAGGCGCGATCGCCTTAGAAATGCCTCCTTCGTGAATAGAAAATATATTGATAAATACTTCAAGGATAAATTAAGAAAGGTAAATATAATTTTTGTATAGCAGTAACCAGTTATGTCAGCTATAAATGATGTAATTTCTCTAATCTCAAGAGATGAATTTCGTATTCGGCGAGATTCAAGTTGGGTGAATATAAAGGCTTGCAGATGAATTCTATGACTATCTTATTCGCTATTCCAACAGTTTAAAGATGTGCTTTCAACTGCTTTTTCATCGTTTATTTATGTGTTGAGTTGCTATCTAAAGCAATTAATAGCTTCTCTACTTTGTCTTTGTAAGCACCTTTACACAGCAATATAGGGTATTGGGCTACATCTTCAGTTTTTGAATTTGGCTTTAAATTGTAGATAGATTTCTTCAGTTAAAGCGTCAATCAAGATTATACAGTTGACTTTGTTTCTCTCTCCCTTTTTGTTACTTGGAATCTTTGGTTTGCAATTTCATTGTGCCATAAATGCTCGTGAACGCGCAGAAAACCAATCTCAGCAAGGGTTTTGGATTTTCATTTTGCCGTAATCAAAATGAAAACTGCTATAAATATTTTGAGGCAGGAATGAATGATTACATCCGCAAGCCTGTTAATATTCAAGAAATCATTCGAGTAATTTCTCAATCCCAATCTCTATTATAAAACCGCAAAGAATTTAAATGCATGTCAACTAGCAAAATCTATTTAAAAGGCGTGAGAGCCTATGGATATGTGGGGTATTTGCCTGAAGAAAATATCTTAGGTCAATGGTTTGAGGTTGATGCAACATTGTGGGTGGATTTTGAGCAATCAACCTATAGCGACGAGATAGAAGATACAGTCAACTACGCTTTTTGCATTAACAAGATCGAAACTCTGATCCAAACTCACAAATTCAAACTGATCGAGCGTTTGGTCGGCGCGATCGCGGATAGTTTGCTAGAAGATCCAAAACTTGAAAAAGTCGAAGTTCGTGTCATCAAGCGACCACCTATTCCTAATTTCCAAGGCTCTGTTGCTGTAGAAATCGTCCGATCGCGTTCTCAATTATTAAAAACAAGCACCCAAGAATCCACTGCTACACTGAAAGATAAGGATTCAACTCCTAAAAACGCTCTAATCAAAGTCAACCCATCACCAGTCATCAATTCTGCAACTACAGACTTATCTTCATCCAAAATTATCAGTATCCACACTGACGGAGCCTGTTCTAAGAATCCCGGACCTGGTGGTTGGGGCGTAGTAATTCATTTCTCCGATGGAAGCACTAAGGAACTCGGCGGCGGTATACGCGAAACGACCAACAATCAAATGGAACTACAAGGCGCGATCGCTGCTTTAGAATTTCTCGCGACTCATAAGCAATCAGCACCCGTCGATCTCTATACCGATAGTAAATATGTGCTAGACGGGATTACCAAATGGATTAAAGGCTGGAAAAAGAATGGCTGGAAAACCAAAGACAATAGGCCTGTAAAAAATCAAGAACTTTGGCAACAACTCGATCCGCTAAATTCTGCAAATATTCGATGGCATTGGGTCGAAGGACATTCTGGCGATCCTGATAACGAGCGTTGTGATGCGATCGCCCGCAGCTATACTGCCAAATATGCCTAGAACAAGAGAGACTCGCTTTGCGAGTCTCTCTTGTTAGTTAAAGACGCAATCATTATAATTAAAACAATGGCAAGAGATTTATTTCATGATGCAGTTAAAAATGCACTAATCAAAGATGGTTGGCGGATTACCGATGATCCATTTTCCTTGAAAGTAGGAGATTCCGAACTTTATATAGACCTTGGAGCAGAAAGACTCATCGCTGCTGAACGTAACAATGAGAAAATAGCCGTAGAAATTAAAAGCTTTATTGGCAACTCATCTCTTAGTGACTTTCATTTAGCCGTCGGGCAATTTATTAATTATAGGATAGGTCTAAAAGCAGCATATCCAGACCGTAAACTATTTCTAGCGATTCCCAATACTGCCTATGAAACCTTCTTTAAAAAAGAATTCCCACGCATGGTGATCCAAGAATGTCAGCTTGATATTTTAGTTTATGACATAAAAAATGAGGTGATTGTCACATGGAAAATCTAGAAAAAATCCATAACTATCGTAATATTATCAAACAAATTCTCAGCCAATACGCCACCTATAAACCTTCACATGGCGAAATTGAAATGCAAACTCTATTTGATACCGAACAGGATCGCTATCAAGTGCTAGCAATTGGTTGGGATCAAGAAAAACGTATCTATGGTTGCTCCATGCATCTGGACATTAAAGCAGGAAAAATCTGGATTCAAGCCAACAATACAGAAATAGATATTGCTGAAGCTTTAGTTGCTCAAGGAGTGCCTAAAGAAGATATCGTGATTGGCTTACAACCTGACTATTTGAGGCAATATACAGGATATGCGATCGTCTAAAAAATAAATTCAAAAGGTGAAGCGATCGCCCCAACCCTCATCTCCCAAATTTTGCACAACAGAGATCGCCACATAATCAACCAAAAAAGCGATCGCCTATAGTTATTTGCTAAGCTCGCATCACATCAATTTTATCTGCTATAGATAAGCGTCAAAGTTTGAGCCGAGGTTTGAAAAGGATTTAAAGTCGGTTTAAAGATCGTAGTCTTTTAGCAAGGTTAAAGCAGATAATTTTGATTTTTAGAGAGACACAAACTCTAATTAAAATAGCTTGATATTTGAAGATATTCGGTTTATAATTCTATTTAGGTAAAATTAATACCTAGCTTGTCTCAAAGCTTTAACTTAGAGAGTGCCTTTCGTGGGGAGAAAATTATGCGAAAGGATATCTCTAAATCCAATGAAAAATTTAAATTTTATCAATCGTGTCTTAGCAAAACTGTTCGTGTCCCTCTACTTGATTAACTTGTTTCATGGAACGCCTCCAAAACCTGAAGAAGTCCTAAAAAATACTGTTTTCGTAATTCTACAGTCAGAGATTCACGAACAGTTAGATAGAAAACTCAAGTAGATCGGATATTGACAATTGCGAGAATGACCAGCTTGAGATGTTATAGCTGGTCGTTCTCGCAATGTTTTATCGCTATCGTACTAATGTGGAAAATAATCGCTACACCACACTTGTCTCAAGCTCAATTTCCGAAAACTTAATCTCAACTCTTTGATTAA
>CAIJEA010000248.1 GCA_903819605.1 uncultured cyanobacterium
CAAATATAAAGAAGCGATCGCGTTTTTCCAAAAGGCAAAAGCAATCTATCAAGAAATCGGTAATGAGTTGGGAGTTGCTATTACGCTTGACAATATTGGGAGTACCTATTCTCGATTGAGTCAGGTCGAACAAGCGATCGCTTTTCATCAGCAGGCTCTAGGGGTGTATGAGAAGGTACGCGATCGCACAGGCATCGGCGTATCCCTCAGTAATCTCGGTCGTGCCTATGCTAATCTCAACAAACAAACTGAAGCGATCGATGCCTATCAAAAGGCTCTGAATATTGTCAGAGAAGTTGGCGATCGCAGTACCGAAGCCGTTGTACTGGCAAATATTGGGGATTTATTAGTCCAACAGAAGCAAATGGAATTAGCGATCGCCTTTCTCAAGCAATCGGTAAATGTCCGTGAATCGATTAGGCAATCGATCAGGATGTTGCCCCGTGAAGATCGGACTGCGTACAAACAGAGCGCTGCCTATACCTATCGGCATCTGGCAAAACTGCTATTGAAACAAGGACGAATTTACGAGGCAATCCAAATTATCGATCTGCTCAAAGTGCAAGAGCTTCAAGATTATCTTAGAGATGTCAAAGGGAACGAGCGCACAGCAACAGGAATTACACTTTTGGCTCCCGAACAGGTGGCAATTAATACTGATATTAAATCCCTAATTGGTGGTTCTCCCTTAGCTGCACAAATCCAACAAGCCGCAACTCAACAAAGTTCTAGTCTAACTACATCCAAATCGCTGATTGCAGATGTGCAAAAATTTGGTGATCGGGCTGCCCTATTTTATCCATTACAATTTGAAGATCAACTCTTTTTAGTTCTATTGCCTGCCAAGGCAGCACCAGTTGTCCGATCCATTGAGATTAAGCCTCAAGAATTTACGAAACTGCTGCAAGATTTTCGGACTGATTTACAAGATTCAGGCTCCAACGATGTGAAGGATTCTTCTAAAAATCTATACAAATACCTAATTCAGCCAATTGAAGCCGATCTCAAACTCAATAATATTGAACTTCTACTCTATGCTCCCGATGGACAGATGCGTTATATTCCCCTTTCAGCTCTGTATGACGGCAAGCAATGGTTAATTGAACGTTTGAGTTTTAATTATTTGACAGCTTTGACCACATCTGGTTTTCTCAATGGGCAAGCAGTTATGAAAGCGCCGCTAAAAGTGATTGCTGCTGCCTTTACCCAAGGAGAACAAAAATTTACGATCGGTAACGAACAGTTCTCTTTTACGGGTTTACCCTTTGCTGGCAAAGAAATTGATAAAATAGCGGCGACTTTTCCTAATACTACGAAATTAGTCGATGCTTCCTTCAGTCATGAAGCCACATTTAACGAATTTGGTAAATACAATCTCATTCATTTAGCCACCCATGCTGCCTTTGTGCGCGGTACGCCTGAGGACTCCTTTGTGCTGATGGGCAATGCCGAAGATCGCCTGAATTTACGGGAGTTGCGCGAGTGGAAGTTACCGAATACGCAATTAGTAGTTCTCAGCGCTTGTCAGACTGCTCTCGGTGGTGTGGTTGGTAGTGGTGAAGAGATTCTTGGGTTCGGCTATCAAATTCAACGGACAGGTGCTAGAGCAGCACTCGCCTCGCTCTGGACGGTTAGCGATCAGGGTACACAGTTATTGATGGGTAATTTTTATACCCAGTTGCAAAAGGGTAATAACATGATTAATTCCTTACGAGGAGCACAACTGAGTCTTCTGCAATCTAAACAGAGTGAATTTCAACATCCTTATTTTTGGTCTGCTTTTATTCTCATTGGTAATGGGAATTAATTCAACTTGGTACAGCAATCATGACTTGAGATCGCTTGCCTTACGCTCAAACCCAAAACAAGAAAAACTTTGAAAGCTTTGCAAAACAAAGCTTTCAAAGTTTTTCTTGTAGTTCGTTTTCGGTAATTGCTGTAAATCTATCAGTAGCCCGTACACCAAAAAGCAAGAGAGATTTGCGGCGCTTTGTGCCGCAAATCTCTCTACTGTAAAGACTTTGCGCGTTTGTTTTGCTTTTGGGCATACATTAGGCGATCGCCATCTTCTAAAAGATCTTCTATTGATTTATGTCGATTGGGATCAAATTCAACCATACCAACGCTACAGAGAATATCGTAACCACGTGCAGCCTTTTGGTTATATTCCTTCCTGATTTGCTCAAGACGACTCAAAATCAAATTGCTTGCTTCATAATCAGTATTGGTCAACAAAACCACAAATTCATCGCCACCTAGACGACCAATTACATCGGACTCACGAAAAGCTTCTTTTAAAATTTGACTGAAACCCATCAAAGCGCGATCGCCCTCACCATGTCCATAGCGATCGTTGATTTCTTTAAATAAATCTAGATCAAAAAAGAATAGAGACGCTGGTTTATTTAAGCGTTTACATAAATTTAGTGAATGAACGGCTAGAGAAATGAATCCACGCCGATTAGATATTTGAGTTAACTCGTCAATTGTTGCCATTCGCACAGCCGCGAGTTCTTGTTCAGCCATTTGCCCCAAATCACGCAGTAGCCCTTGATCTTCCTCGCTAAAGGTGCGTGGTTTGTCATCTACTAAACAGAGCGTGCCAACTTTGCTGCCATTTGGCACAACGATAGGTACTCCCGCATAAAAGCGAACGTTGGGATCTCCGATGACAAAAGGGTTATCGCAAAATCGTCGATCCGATAAAGCGTCAGAGACAACCAAAATATCATTGCCCAAAATTGCATGCCCACAGAATGATGTTTCTCTAGGAGATTCAGTTACCTCTAATCCTTGAACAGACTTAACCCACAGACGGTCAATATCAACCAGATTAACCATAGCGATCGATACCCCAAATAAACGCTTAGCAAGTCGTGTTAGTCGATCGAAGCGTTCCTCTGGCTTCGTATCGAGAATGTTTAGCGATCGCAACGTGTTTATACGAACATCCTCATTTTCTGGGTAATCTGGAGCTTTCATTTTGATCGGGCTGAATGTTTAGTATTATTAAGTCTGAAGGTGAGCGGCACTATGTTCTGCCCATCTTTATATTCGCATATTGATTGATTAAGTAATGGACAGCAGATATAATCCCCAGCAGCTCGAACCCAAATGGCAAAAAGTTTGGGCTGAGAAACAACTTGACAAAGTAAGCAACGATGCAATTGGTGCAGACAAAAAGAAATTCTATGCGCTGTCAATGTTTCCCTATCCATCGGGCGATCTGCACATGGGGCATGTCCGCAATTACACGATCACCGATGTCATTGCCCGTTACAAAAGAATGCAGGGCTATCAAGTCTTGCACCCAATGGGTTGGGATGCCTTCGGATTACCTGCGGAAAATGCAGCGATCGATCGCAATACCCATCCCGCCAAATGGACTTATGCAAATATCGACAATATGCGATCGCAACTTCAGCAAGTGGGTTTGTCATACGACTGGGATCGCGAGTTAGCCACCTGTTCGCCCGACTATTACAAATGGACACAGTGGATCTTCTTGCAATTTTTAGAAGCGGGTTTGGCTTATCAGAAAGAGGCAAAGGTTAACTGGGACCCGATCGATCAGACCGTAATTGCCAATGAACAGGTGGATAATGAAGGGCGATCTTGGCGATCGGGCGCATTGGTGGAGAAGCGCAAATTGCGTCAATGGTTCTTGAAAATCACTGACTATGCCGAACAACTTTTGCAAGATTTGGACAAGCTCAATGACTGGCCGTCTAATGTCAAGATCATGCAAGCCAACTGGATCGGCAAGTCCACAGGCGCAGAGCTAAGTTTCCCTATCGTCAATCCTGTAGGGGCAATTCATGAATTGCCCCTACAGGCGGATTGTGAAAAGATCACAGTTTTCACCACCCGTCCTGATACCGTTTACGGTGTGAGTTATGTCGTGCTTGCCCCTGAGCATCCGCTAGTCGAGACTTTGACCGCTGCTGCTCAAAAAGAAGCCGTCAGCAAATTCATCGAAGAAGTTAAAAATCTCAGCGAAATCGATCGCACCTCCGACGATCGCCCCAAACGTGGCGTAGCGATCGGTGCAAGTGTGGTCAATCCCTTCACGGGCAAAGAAGTTCCCATCTGGATCGCCGACTATGTTCTCTTTGAATATGGAACAGGCGCAGTTATGGGCGTTCCTGCCCACGATGTCCGCGATTTTGCCTTTGCAAAACAGTACGATCTTCCAATTCAAACCGTCATCAAACCAAACTCCCCTCTCCCTATGGGAGAGGGGCAGGGGGTGAGGGAATCTGCCTATACCGAAGCAGGAATCATCATTAATTCGGGCGAATTTGATGGCTTAGATTCTGTAACTGCAAAAACTAAGATTGTGGAACTCGCGGAAAAGAATCAATGGGGAATTGCCAAAATCACCTATCGCTTGCGTGACTGGTTGATTTCTCGCCAAAGATATTGGGGCTGTCCAATTCCCGTCATCCATTGCCCGAAGTGCGGTATTGTTCCCGTTCCTCATGATGATTTACCTGTGATCTTGCCTGAAGATGTGGAACTCACAGGTCGTGGTGCATCACCTCTAGCCCAAAAGGATTCTTGGATAAACATCCCATGTCCTAAATGTGGCACGGCAGCTAAGCGAGAAACCGACACGATGGATACCTTCATCGATTCTTCTTGGTATTTCTTGCGTTTTGCAGATGCTAAGAACGATCAAGAAATTGGCGATCGCAATGCTATCAATAACTGGATGCCCGTCGATCAATATGTCGGTGGCGTAGAACATGCGATTTTGCACTTGCTCTATTCCCGCTTTGTCACTAAAGTTTTGCGCGATCGCGGCTTACTTGATTTTGATGAACCCTTTACCAAGTTACTCACACAGGGCATGGTGCAGGGCTTAACCTACATGAATCCCAACAAAAGCGGCAAAGACAAATGGGTTCCCTCCGCTTTAGTCGATCCCAAAGATCCTAAAGATCCGAAAACTGGTGAACCTCTGCAAGCGCTCTTTGCCACGATGTCCAAATCTAAGGGCAATGGTGTATCGCCAGTAGTGGCGATCGCTAAATATGGAGCCGACACTTTGCGGATGTTCACTCTCTTCAAAGCTCCCCCTGAAAAGGATTTGGAATGGGAAGATGCCGATGTCGAAGGTCAGCAACGCTTCTTAAATCGGGTATGGCGATTGGTGTCTAGCTTTGCTGAAACTAATAAGCAGAATGGTAACTCTGACAAAATTGATAAGAACTTGCGGAGAGCTATTCACATCGCCATTAAGGAAGTGTCAGAAGATTTCGATGGTGGCTATCAACTGAACACCGCCATTTCGGAAATGATGAAGCTCAGTAATGCATTGCAAGATGCTGAAGATAAGAGTTCGGCTACTTTCCTAGAAGGTATCGAAACTCTCTTAACTTTACTCGCTCCCTTTGCACCACACATCGCTGAGGAACTATGGTCATTGATCGGTCACTCAGACTCTATCCATTTACAGCCTTGGCTCACCTACGATCCCGATGCACTAACCGTTGATGAGATTACCCTCGTAATTCAAATCAATGGCAAAGTACGCGGTAGTCTCCAAGTGCCATCTAGCGCTAGCAATGACAAGCAAGCATTAGAAGAATATGCTCGCAGTTCGGAAGCGGCGCAGAAGTATCTCGAAGGTAAGGAGATTAAGAAGGTGATTGCAGTTCCTGGAAAGTTGGTGAATTTTGTAGTTGTCTAGTCTTTATTCTGATGCGTTACAGTAATGTGGCGCATCGGCACTAGTCAGTTAAATCTTGAGGCAGTGCTAAGGATACTACACTCCAAGGTTTTTTCAGTCTTGATATTGGGGTTCCAGTTCTTTCGCTAAATCTCTTGCCACATCCTTATATAGCGGTTTTCAAATGAGTACATACTCATTTGAAAACAAAAAATCAATCCCAGTATGAGTTTTGAGTTTGCATTTTTCCTACGGCAAAGTGCAAACCGCTATACATAAATAGTTCTGGATCGCTTTGCCGCCTTGGTAGTGATGTTTACCGCTTTTGATTATCTTTTGGCTATGGCAGTGTGAGCATTCCATAGTTTTCTCCTTTCCTCGGTATCTATTTTCTCATGCCACTAATTCAATAACTATTGCCAAATCAAGACTCTAAGCGATCGCGAATCTTTTGACGCAACACTTTTCCAGATGCTGATTTTGGTAGAGATTCCCAAATGTGGATTGATTTAGGTAGCTTATACCGCGCTAAAGATGTATGTTCGCAAAAATCCCTAATCTCTTCTAATGATAACTGAACGTTAGTTACAATCACCGCCGCAACTACTTCCCCCCATTCACGATCGCCTATTCCCACCACACAAACTTCCGCGATCGCAGGATGAGTTAATAATATCGCCTCAATTTCCATTGGATAAATATTTTCACCACCACTAATAATCAAATCAGAGCGACGACTGATTACATAGAGATAGCCATCGAGATCGAGATAGCCCAAATCCCCAGTATACAGCCAACCATCTTCCACTGCTTTATTCTCCAATTGGTTAAGATAGCCACCCATCACGCTAGCTCCATGCACGAGAATTTGCCCAATCGCTCCAATCGGAAGTTCTTGCTCAGTATCATGCAGATCCACAATCCTTAGACGATTTCCGAACAATGGTAAACCTGAAGAGCCTTGTCTAATTGGAACTTCATGGGGTAAAAGCGTAGTTATTTGAGAAGCAGTTTCCGTCATGCCATAGGTAGGCATGATTGGTAAATTTAATTGCTGACATCGCTCAATTAGTTCTGGACTGGCAGGTGCGCCGCCCAGCAGAATCGCACGTAATTTCTGGAGAGATGCCCAATTGGGATGCTGCAATAAACGAGTTAACATTGTTGGCACAAGGGAAATTAGCGTCACTCTTTCATTAGCGATCGCTTCTAAAACCTCCTGCTCATCAAACTTCGGCAAAAGCGTAATTGCCTTACCATTAATCACACTCCGCCATGCGATCGCCAATCCTCCCACATGAAACATCGGCATACATAGCAACCAATTATCATCTGGCTCAATCCCTAAATGTAAAGCCGAAGCGATTGCGCTATGAAAGTGATTGTTATAGGTTAGTGGAACTGCCTTGGGTTTTCCTGTCGTTCCCGATGTATAGAAAATCCCTTGGATATTATCCAGATTAATTAAGCCTTTACTCCTGCCCATTCTCCCAACAGGATAGTGAGCAGGAGAGAGAGAGCAATTCTCAATTATTAAATTTTCTATTCGACTTCTCAAACTATTAGCAGTTAATTGTGTAAATTCATCACAGATTAAATATTTAGTTTGACTATCTTCTATCTGCCAACTTAGCTCCTCAGCCGTGAGACGTATATTTAGAAAGACAGCAACAGTTTCACATCTTACTAATGCATGAACGAGAATCATATATTGAGGCTGATTGGCTAATAACAAACCAACGCGATCGCCAGATTTTATGCCCAATCCTAGCAATCGTTCTATCCAACGATCCACTTCGTTTTCTAATTGTGAGTATGTCCAAACTTCTCGATTAGAAGGCGATTTATAGATAATTGCGATCGCATCTTTTTTTTGAACTGCTCGTTGTGATAGCCAATTGGGAAATTTCATAATATCGCGATATGATAGTCATAGTGGGCGAGTACTTTAGACTAACCACAATAACTATCATAAAATTTTATGGAGTAATGGCAATGAATCCATTTGGTGGCATCGTCCAAAAAGCGTTTTATCTAGGTCTAGGCTTGGCGACTGTCGCAGGTGAAAAAGCTGGCGAAACTCTAGGCGAAATCCGCACCCAAGCTGGTAAGCTAGCCGATGAGTTAGTCGAGCGCGGCGAAATGACAACCGAAGAAGCCAGAAAATTTGTCGATGATCTTGTACGTAACTCTCAAAAGCCAATCAGCGAAAGTACTCCCAATCCAAATGGTAAAGATGCCCCGCGCACAATTTCAATTGACGATGAAGATGATAATTCTAGTCAAAACGTCAGTGATGTGGATGCGCTTAAAGATCAAGTTCAAGCTTTACAGGATGAACTAAAACGATTGCAGAAATAAAAGTAAGGCGACGCTTTGCGTCGCCTTACTTTTATGGATTATCTCCTAATGATTGAAGGAGTTGAGTCTCTGAGAAATTGGTCGTTAATGATGCGGGGAATTTTGGATTGGCGATCGCCTGAACGTAGTTATTAGTTAAATAATTCGCAAATTCAGGGCGATTATTTAGATAAGTTTGGAAAAAAGCCAAACTCAGCGCCGTAGCATAGGGATGCGTATATTCAGGCTTCTCACCTAAGACTGTTTCTGGAACTACGAGCACGCCACGATCACTTCTTTCTAAAAAGGAGAAATGCGTTCCTTTAGGAAAAGTCACTAGGTACTTATGGGGACTAGCTGACCATACAAAGGGGAAAAACTGTTCAGGAACCGCAGGCGTAAACAAATCATCTCCACTAGCAAAAATTGCTAGTGGAATCTTGATATTTTGAATCCCTTCTTTACCCAATAGCGTACTGCCACCGAGCGGATTAAGGGCTAACACTGCTTTCACGCGGCGATCACTAAGATTAATATTATTTACATCTAATGAACTAAAGCGACATTGCAAAATCTTAGACACATTAAAAGAAGAGACATTGGGTTCGGGAGTGCTGCATTCTTTATTGATTTGATTGAAGTTAAGTTGAGCACCTCCCAAAGTTAAAACTGTATAGCCACCGAGTGAGTGACCAATTAAGCCTACTTGCTCTGGATTGAAGCGATCGCGCCATAGCGGATCGGTTTTTACCTTTTGTTCTAAGGCATCTAGTAAATATTTCACATCATTGGGGCGGGGAAGTCGGCCAAGACGCGGAGCGAAGGATTTTGGCGCGGGGCCACGTATGGCGCGGGCATGGCGTTGACGTATGGGTTGCTGGGGCTGTTTGTGGTGTTAACGGGGGCGAAGTTCGGCACGCTGAATGCCTCGCCGTGGTTTAACCTGGCGATCACGGTGGTGTTTCTGGTGCTGTCACTGGCGATGTTCGGCAAGATCAATCTGGATTTTTCGCGGTTTGAGGGCAATGCCGGGAACACGGTGCGCCGCTTTCATAGCCGGGGGTTGGTGGCGTTCAGTCTGGGGGCCATTGCGGCGTTGCTGGCGGGGGCCTGCGTGGCGCCGGTGGTGATTTC
>CAIJEA010000249.1 GCA_903819605.1 uncultured cyanobacterium
ACAAAGATTTTCCAGACAACAATTTTATGCTTTTCATTCTTTGGGGTAATATTTTTCTTCTTATATCAATATTTATTAATTATTCCCTTTCTTTTAGCCATCACGGATCTATTGAAAACATTTTCAAAAATAAAGTTTTTATCCCTTGTTCCTTTATCAATAGCTATATTAACTTTTAATATTGTTAATGCGATCGATCCAGTGATTGCAGATTTTTATATTTATTTACCAATACGTCAGAATCTGATCGATCTGGTTTTAGCTAATCCAAACAATTCAAAACAGAATTATCAAACTCATCCCTTACTAGGCAACGTTAAAGTTGAGAATAATAATAAATCCATCCAGATAACTTTTCCAAGATATACCATCGGTATGGGTGATGGTGGTGTAGACCTGATCTATCTATCAGATGAGCATGATATATCTATTAACCAGTCAGATTATGCAAAGTTAAGGAAGACACTACCCGAATTTCCAGTTCCACCATTTTTTAAAGAAGTCAAAAAAATTAAAGAACATTGGTTTTGGCAACAGGAAGAATGGTAACAATTACCTCGGCATAATTAAAAAAACAGCTCAAAAACTTTGCCGCCCACTTAGCGGACGGCAAAGTTTTTTAGGGTTTATATCCATACCCAAATAGATAAAGGCGGTGCTTCGCGCCGCCTTTATCTATTTGGGTTTTATGTCATAAACAAAACTTGCATTGCTATATAGTGAAACTCAAGTTAAATACTCCAAGTAATTAGCAAAGAACCTGCAATATAAGCAAACGCTTCAATCAATCCTGCGCCAAGATTTGGAATTTCCTGACGCACGATTTCATCAGAAATTTTTACTCCTGGCACAAGAATTAGATCTGCAACCCATCGAATTGCAACTAACATCAAAAGTCCAAAGGGAATAGCTAAGGTATACAACACAAAACTGATTCCCCAATTTTCAAACTCAGGTAGAAAAGCAAAATGAACAACATTTCCGATCGCCACTAGCAAACCCGCAAAGGCGACTCCCGCAGCAGGATTATTATGTTCTTGAATCGCCTTAAATACATCGTAACCAGCGATCGCTGAGTACCAAAAGCTAGTAATCACAAGTGTCGCAAGACCGATCGCATAACTCGCAAAACCCACCAACAATGTCCCAGCATCACCTCCCATCGCAGAACTAATGATAATGCCGTTAGCAATGTGGCAGCCAAACTCAAGCACCGCAGCCCCAAAGTTACGCTCTTCGCGAATTTCTCTTTCACTATCACAACGTTGTAAAATCAAGAGATCGCAAACAATTGCGCCAATCAACATTAAGCCAATTACGAACAAACCATATAGAACTAGATTTATTAAATTACTTTCCCAACTTAAAACTGATTTGGTGAGAGCACTTTTAAGGGCGATCGCAATACCCAAATAATAACCAACGAGAGCCACAGCTACGGCTGAGTTATCCCGCACAAATAGCTCAATGTTTAGTTCAAGCTTGCGGCGAAATAGCTTTTGATAAACAAACTGTCCGAGCCAAAACAAAATAAAGCCGATCGCAATCTCGGCAATAATCAAAGGCGATCGTCCAACTTCTTGTATGACTCGTTCCATAAGTTAGCAGTCTCAAGGTTTAGGATTGATAGCACTTCGTGCTATCAATCCTAAATATATAGCAAAAGTAGAAGGGGTACGAAGCGCCCCTTCTACTTTTTATTTGGCTAAATTGCGAATCAGCGATCGCTGATTTTCATTCATGCTTTGCAAAACTTGTCTAGCATCACTATTTTGCAGCATTTGCAAAAGTTCCTCAATCTCTTCATTTAGCGATCGGGAATCTGGTTCCTTCGCTTTAGCCATCTCAGTATTTTGGGGATTATGTGTTTCATTATCAGGCATGACGCAAGTTCCCGTTTCACAATTCATACCTAATTCTTGCCAATAAAGGGTTGGCACAACTTTTCCATGTTGACCAATCATCTCATGTTGGATCAAATCGCTTTGCAAATAGTTGCGAGGTGAATCATGGAACTTAACATCACGGTTGTAAGGAATTGTATGACAGCCAAAAGCTTTACGATATTCCTCAGAATCAAATATTCTATGAAAAAATGCATGTGTACCATGTTTCGTCAACACATCTGTATAAACTACAACTTCTTCCTTGTCATGGATATTTCTACCAAGAAGATGCTTAAAACTTAACTCTATGAACTTCAGATTAGAGCAATCATGGTAGAAGCTATCGAGATAAAGATTAGAAGTAACCAGTGAGCCAAGGAAATGGCGGACATCAAGCTTGCCGCAAAGAAAATCTTGTTCTAGATGAATAATCTCTTTACGTTCAAATTCGTAAGGTTGGCGCTCTAGTACTTGAGTATAGATCTGAACAAGAGCATTTTGTCTCTCTACTACTGAATGGACAGAATGGTTAACTGCTTCAGGAATATTGAGAGCTTCTTCAGGTAATACACAGGAGCCTAATTCACAATCTAGCCCTAACTGTTGCCAATAGATGGTGGGAATGACTTTGCCCCTCTGTCCCACATGTTCGTGTTGGAGAATATTTGTCTGCAAATAGTTGCGAGGTGACTCATAGAACTTGACATCTCTTGTATGGGGCACTGTAAAACAACCAAATGCTTTGCGATACTCTTCCGAGCCAAGAATCTCTTGAAAAAAGGCAGCTACACCTTTCATCATCAGCAAATCCATGTATTTGGCAATTTCCTCATTACCGCGAATCGCCCTACCAAGAAGATGTTTAAAGTTCCATTCTACAAACTTCAGATTTGAACAACCCAGATAAAAACTGTTGAGATAAACTGAAGACACGACTAGCTCACCAATAAAGTGACGGACACCTAACTTCCCCTTCAAAAAATCTTTTTCAAGCTTAGCGATCGCCTTGCGCTCAAACTCGTAGGGCTGACGTTCTAGCACTTGCTGATAAATTTGATAAAGAGCCGCTTGGCGGTCAGCCTCAGTAGACTTGCGATCGATAGAAACAACTGTGTGAGTATCCATAACAACTTCTCCAAAAACTTTCCAAAAAACTTCTGAACATAAAATAAAGCAACTATTAATCTCCCAGAGTCTCTAAAGCGAATTTCAAGCTTTTAGCCATAACTATAGCAATACTAAATGAGTCATGAGAAACAGAAGCTTATAACAAGCGGCTTAAGCCCCTTGACTTTCTTGCAAATGATTTAGGATTGCTATAAGAGACTTACTGTTAATTAAAGTACCTGTGGCTTTGACTTCGCTCAGCCAAAGTTGGCTGAGCGAAGTCGAAGCCATATAAACTTGGTGGGACATTTTTTTGGCAAATACCTAAGCGTTCATCAATGCAGAAATCGCTAGGTCTGAGTAGGGCTTCACCAAAGCAGAACAATCAGGAGGCAACATCTCATCAATGACTGTTTGTAATAGGCGATAACAAGCAGAGCACTCTTTGGCAACTTGATAGGAATTAATAATATTTGCCAACCAATCCATCAAGGTTTCACGGAAAAAGTTCTCATCATCACGCAATATAGATAGCGAGGTGTAACGAATTACGTTAGACATATCATACTTGCAACGTGACAATTGCTTTTGTACTAGCTCAGGATATTGTCTTGCCAAGAGCCTAAGTGTTTTCACTGTAATTTCTTCACTGAGGTCACGCAATTGATTGTAAGTCTTTACACGTATAGAGAAACTGCTAGCAAAACGTTCTAAGCTAAACAAATCACTATCGGTCAGATAAACACGATCCACAACATCAACCTTCTCTTCCAAGGTGCGATTCATTGTTAACATAATATTCTTTTTAACCCCTGAAATAAAACTAGTAAATATACTTATCAGTTCTGTCTGTCTCTGCAATTTCATCTATTCCCCTATATGAAGAATAGAATTATATTTACTTACTGATCTACGAATGAAACTAAAGTTAATGTAATAATATATTTCGACATAAAGAAGTTCTAACTTATAAGATTCTCATGAGGGTTTGACTTCGCGGAGAAGTCGAATCATCTCGCATAACATTTAGGATTGCTGTATATAGCAATCCTAAATGAGTCATAAGAAACAGAATCCTATAACACGGGGCTTAAGCCCCTTGCCTTTCTTGCCAATCATTTAGGATCGCCATAGCATTCCTATGTCTTTTATAGAAATGGTACTTGCTTCAACTTCGCTCAACCAACGGTCTGCGTTGGTTGAGCGAAGTTGAAACCTCTTTCATGAAATCTTCGGGTCTACTATGGCTAAATAAGTTAAGACATAAAACCCAGAAGAGAGGTGCGCCGCACCTCTCTTCTGGGTTTTAGTTTTTCCCTAACATAATTGACTACTGCTATATATGATATTGAGCTGTAATTTATTGCGATTTTAAGAATCTAATGATTAAAATGGTAAGTTAACAGAATGTAATATTAGATACCTCCATGCAATCGGCAGTACGAATCGAAAATCTCAAGAAAACTTATGGCGAGACTGTTGCCGTAGATGGAATTTCTCTAAATGTCATGCAGGGACAAATCTATGGTTTATTGGGACCAAATGGGGCAGGCAAAACTACCACCATGCGTTGTATTTGTACTCTAACCACACCTGATTCAGGCGTAATTGAAGTAGCTGGTGTAACACAGCCAAGAGCAATCCGCGATCGCATCGGTTATGTCGCCCAAGAGGTAGCACTGGATAAGGTGCTAACGGGGCGAGAATTGTTACGTTTTCAAGCCGCTTTGTATCATATTCCTCCCACTCAAATTGGCGATCGCATTGAGAGTGTCCTAAATTTATTACAACTTGAGTCCTATGCAGATAAACTCTCAGGTACATATTCTGGTGGTCTCAAAAAACGGTTGGATTTAGCCGCAGGTTTATTGCATCAACCATCAGTACTAATTCTTGATGAGCCGACAGTAGGATTAGATATCCAGAGTCGAATTGCAATTTGGGAGTTTTTACGAAAGCTGCGGACATTAGGAGTAACCATACTGATCAGCAGCCATTACCTCGAAGAAATCGATGCTCTAGCCGATCGCGTAGCAATTATTGATAAAGGTAAAATTATTGCTGAAGGGACAACCAGTGAATTAAAAACTAAAGTGGGTGGCGATCGCATCACCATTCGGATTCGTGAGTTTGCCGAGCGTCATGAAGCTGAACAGGCGCAAAAAATTTTACAGCAGTTACCAATTGTTCAAAGTATTACCATTAATGCTGCTCAAGGTAATGCAGTTAACATATTCGTTACGCCCAATACTAATGCGATTAGTGAAATTCAGAATATGTTAGCAGCAGTTGACATCAATGTATTTAGCCTGTCACAGTCACGACCTAGCCTTGACGATGTATTTTTGGCGGCAACAGGACAAACTATTCTTGATGCTGAAATTGCTCAGTCGGAAATTCTTATTGCAACCAAAGGTAAAAAGAAACGCTAGATTGAGTAATAAAGCTCAGTTATGTTAGAACAAAAGTAAAACCCAGAAGATAGTTGCTGCGCTTCACGCAGCAACTATCTTCTGGGTTTTATGTATTAACTTACTTAGCTATAGCTATAGCAGTTTAGACTAGCTGAGGATGGTCGAAGCTCACCAAAATTAATTTAGGATTACTATTTTTTTACATTTCTTATTTAATAAGAATTAATAGTTAAGATTTATTCCAGCTTCGAGAAGAAGCTTAACTATTAATGTCTATGTTTTGTATATCACAGCATTTAATATACGAAAGAGGATATTCTCCTTAATTGTTCAATTTGAGGTGCAATATGCGCGACTTCTCCTCTTTCCTGTTAGCTCAAACTTCTACAGAGAAAGGATTTGCCATCGAAGATTTACTCAAGCCCGATGGGCTAGTATTTCAGCTTATTTTTGCGATCGCCATCTTAGTTGGTGGTTGGGTAATTGCAATATTTTTCGCATCAATGACAGAAAACTTGCTCAAGCGAACAAGTTTTGATAATAAGCTTGCAAGTTGGTTAACTGGTTCAAGTAATAGTAGGAATACTTTTCCTATTGAAAAATGGGCTGGCACTACAGTTTTCTGGATTATCTTACTTTTTACTTTAGTTGGCTTCTTCCAATATCTAAAATTAGATGCTGTTGCCACCCCCCTAAATGGGCTATTAGGACAAATTACATCATTTCTGCCTAAGCTAGGCGGTGCAGCAATCCTAGTGGGTATTGCATGGGTTCTAGCAACTATCAGTAAAATGATCGTCGGACGCTTTTTGCGATCTGCTCAAATTGATTCTAAAGTAAACGAGAGTGTTGCAGACTCAAGTACAGAGGCATTACCTCTCAGCGAGACTTTATCTTCAGCTTTATACTGGTTTATTTTATTGCTGTTCTTGCCCTTGGTACTTGATACGCTGGGTCTAGTGCAAGCGCTTCAGCCCGTACAAAGTTTAGTCAATCAGATTTTGAGTGCTTTACCAAAAATCCTCAAAGCAGTGATGATTGGTGGTATTGGCTGGTTAATCGCCCAAGTAGTTAAGCGGATTATCACTAATTTGTTAGCTACTAGCGGAGCCGATCGCTTCCTTCAGCGTTGGACTCCAAATCAAACTGAATATACACTTTCTCAAGTAGTTGGGAACTTTATATATGTACTGATTCTAATTCCCACCGCTATATCTACATTAGAAGCATTAGAAGTTGGCGCAATCTCTCGTCCAGCGACGGCAATGCTCGATCAAGTCTTGCGTTTCCTCCCACAAGTTTTTGTGGCAAGTGTAATTCTGACAGTTGCTTACTTCCTAGGTCAATTCGCAAGAGATATCATTTCGAGTATTCTCACAGGCTTAGGCTTTAATAATATTTTGCAATGGTTGGGATTCCAATCGATCGCATCAACAACACCGACTAATGCTCCTGTGAATGAAGATGCTGATAATAAAGCGATAACTTCTCTTCCACAACAAACACCTTCGCAAATTGTCGGTATTATCGTATTCCTAGCGATTATGTTAGTGGCGATCGCCACCGCAACCGATGTCTTACAAATCAACGCCCTTACCCGCATAGTCTTTGGGGTATTGCTCGTTGCAGGACAAGTACTTAGCGGCGTGGTTATTTTTGCGATCGGCTTATATCTTGCCAATCTTGCATTTAATCTAATTTCTAGCACTGGTGGCAGACAGTCAAGAATTCTTGGTCATGCCGCAAGAATTTCCATCATTGCGCTAATTTCAGCAATGGCTCTCAAGCAGATGGGCATTGCTAGCAATATTGTCGATCTTGCTTTTGGCTTATTGACTGGTGCAATCGCAGTCGCGATCGCTGTAGCATTTGGTCTTGGCGGTAAAGATATTGCTTCTCAACAATTACGTGAATGGCTAGATTCATTCAAACGGAACGACTAAAACAAAAGAGCTTCGCTTTGCGAAGCTCTTTTGTTTTGAGAAGCC
>CAIJEA010000250.1 GCA_903819605.1 uncultured cyanobacterium
AATTGCTGTATGTCTTAACTTATTTGGCTATAGCTATAACGGCTTGTCCAAAATTCCAAATAAAAATACTTGTGAAAGCCAAAAATTAGAAGGGGCGCATTGCACCCCTTCTAATAAAAAATCAAAAGCCTTGCAACAAGAGCTTTTTTTAGATGCCACTACCTTCAGAGAAACCTTCGTATTCCTCTGAGCGATCGCGTTCAAAATGGTCAGAAGGCGTAAGATGACGAGGGCGCACATGCTTGAGTAATTCTGAATCGATAATATAACTATTGATGGGATGAAGAGAATGTAGTTCTGCATGTCTCTCCAATTGCTCGACACGACCAATTAGCGATCGGATGACATCGCCTTCAGGATCGGGAACTTGGCAATGATCGAGGGCAGAGACTTTTGCGCCATGACGATGGACAATGCGTCCAGGAATGCCTACTACGGTGCAATCTGGAGGCACGCATTTCAGGACAACGGAACCAGCACCAATTCGCGAATTACTACCAATTTCAATATTTCCTAAGACTTTTGCACCAGCGCCGATAACAACGTTATCTCCAAGAGTAGGGTGACGCTTGCCAGATTCTTTGCCCGTGCCACCGAGGGTTACGCCTTGGTAAATCAAGACATATTCTCCAATAATCGCGGTTTCGCCAATTACCACGCCCATACCGTGATCGATGAATGCACCCTTACCAATTCTTGCACCTGGGTGAATCTCAATACCCGTGAAGAATCTCGCCAGTTGCGAAATCATACGGGGAATTACAGGTAATTTAAGCGTATTTAACCAATGGGCAAAGCGATATAGCCAAATAGCATGAAGCCCAGGGTAGCATAACAGCACTTCGAGCCAGTTACGCGCAGCAGGGTCGCGCTCAAAAATGATTGCGAAGTCAGCTCGCAGCGTTTTGATAGTGTTTTTCAACGGTTTTAAAACCCTTTTTTAATATGTAACTGCTGTTTTTAAGATCCTAGCGGATATTTTGTATCAAAGGAAACTACCCTTTGGAGTGAGTATTTGCCGCATTTTGCAATGAACTTAAACCCCAATCTTTCTTAGAGGCATTGCTAAGCAAGAATTCTAATAAAAATTGGCTATTTTGTTTGGTTAGAATATGACGCTTATTAGAAAAACTAGTTGATTGCCAAAAACTGTGTCATATCTTGCCAAATGCTTTCTAAATCATTTCCAAGGGCATGATCATCGTCTAATAATTTTAAAGTAACTTGCGATCGCCTCTTCATAAATTCCTCACTGAGCGAGGCTGGTACAACATCATCATGGATGCCGTGAAAGATAAGTATTGGTAGCGATCGCGTGAGTTTTTCTTCTGTATATTTTTGGGCATCGATGAAAAATTGAAATTGTAAATTTACATTACGCTTCAAGCCGTAATGATAAAACTCACGACTTCCATCCTGTTGCCATTTAGTAACGTTTTCTTTACCTAGAGCCTTGGCAATTCTCTCGCTAAAGCCAAAAGCTGGGGCGAACAATACTAATTTTTGCACTAATAAATTTTGGGCTGCTAGTTGCACTGCTAAAAATCCTCCAAGGCTTGAACCAATTACTGTCAGAGGTTCGTTTTTTTGGAGATAAGTGCGATCGAGGTAGTCAAGCTGTTCCGAGAGCGTCACTGTCGAAAAGTCTGTGAGATTTAGGTCGGGTAAATGCAGCTTTAAACCTAGTTCATTAAACTTGTCCTGCATATATTGAGCTTTGCGAGACTGAGGACTAGAAGCAAAACCATGTAAATAGAGATAATTCATTATGCGATCTGCGAGGATGCAATTTCATCCTGATTTCATGTTTAACTTTTGATGCTTTATTACTGTAAGAGTTCTGCGATTTAATAAAGAACCAGATTTTTGTGGCGCGGCTCCGCCG
>CAIJEA010000251.1 GCA_903819605.1 uncultured cyanobacterium
AACTAAATTTAAGTAATCAACAAAAAGCTAAAAAGGTTGCCCATCATTGCAATCTCTTTATTACAAGTATCATGAAAGCATTTTGATTTTGTCTCGTTAGCTCCTTGACGTTTCTATGAACTTTGAGTCAAACTGTCTAATAACTTAATAGCTGCAACCAGCATGGAAACTCTGGAATTCATTATTTACCCAGATGGTCGGGTCGAAGAGCGTGTAACAGGCATCGTCGGTTCGAGTTGTGCTGAGGTGACAGCAGCGATCGAAGCAAAATTAGGTATAGTCGCTCATCGCGAGTTAACTTCCGAAAATTTTGCTCAACAGCAAGTCATATCTCAATCTGATGCTCAACTTGATCGCGTGTCTGATATAGAAGCTCCTAGATTTAGTCAATGGTAATAAAGCTCTGAAAATCCAAGTTCTTTACTAATTAAAATAAAAAAGTTAAATCTTCGTCCGTTTGTCTCATCTATTCGCTACTTTATCGAAGTCAGGATAAACCCTATGTCACATTTTAGCCAAGTAAAAACCCAAATCCGTAGTTTAGAACCACTTCAAAAGGCTCTCACTGATTTAGGAGTCAACTGGAAATCAGGTGCATCTCCTATGCGTGGTCATCAAGGTGCGACAACTGAAGCTGAAGTGGTAATCGCCCAAGACAATGGTTATGATGTTGGCTTTCATTGGAATGGCACTGAATACGCCCTAGTTGCTGATATGCAATATTGGCAACAGCCTTGGACTGTCGAAAGCTTTTTGCGAAAGGTAACTCAGCGCTATGCGATCGCCACAGTTATGAGCGAATCTAACGAACAGGGGTTTGCTCTATCTGAGCAACAAGTGCGTGAAGATGGCTCAGTACGTCTAGTGCTCCAGCGTTGGAATGGATAATTCACTTACGCATAAAACGATAACAACAAGTTCAGGGTCAGAGATGAATGATCGCTCTGGCTTTGAACCTGAGCTTGGTGGAGAATTAAGACAAAATGCAGTATTTGTTGACGAAACGGTATGTATCGGCTGTGGACATTGTGCCCATACAGCTCGTTGTACTTTCTTTTTAGAAGCAGACTATGGACGGGCTAGGGTGATTGCTCAAGATGGCGATGAAGAGGAACTTGTCCAAGAAGCGATCGATACTTGCCCCGTTGACTGTATTGCTTGGGTAAACTACAACGACCTAAACAAACTCGAAGAAGCTCGTAAACACCAAATAATTCAAAATTTAGGAATAATTGGTGATGGGGCTGCTTTACGACGGGCTAACAACTTAAAAAACTAGAAAGTATAGCTATAGTTATACTTTCTCTAGTTTTTTAGAATCAAAAAAGGAGAGCACTTAGTGCTCTCCTTTTTTATTTAGTAACGACGACCGCCGCCACCGCCAGAAGGACGACCACCGCCGCCCTTGAAGCCGCCTCTGCCACCACCAAATGAATCAGAGCTTTCGCGAGGCTTAGCCTTGTTCACTTTGAGGGCGCGACCCATCCATTCTGCTTCGTCGAGTGCTTCGATCGCAGCATCTTCTTCCTTTTCATCAGTCATTTCCACAAAAGCGAAACCGCGTGGACGACCAGACTCACGATCAATAGGTAGATGGACGCGCGTAATCTTGCCATATTCAGCAAATACGGCTTTCAAATCATCTTCTGTAACCTCATAAGAGAGATTACCAACATAAATAGACATAATACTTGCTTCAACAATCAGAGATGTGTAGAGATAGAGATTTCGGAAAGAAGCCTGCCACGATGGAACAGAAGACAACTGTCAATACTGAAAACAAACATGCGATCAAGAAATACTCATCCGCACATATTCTAGCGCAGTCACCTTAAATTAGTTGATTATCTAGAAAATATTTACGCTAGCTCATTAAATTTAAGGATAGTAGGTATAAATTCACCCTTATTATTTTGCGGTTGTATTTTGCAAAATACTTTTATGGAAACTTTTTTAGTTACTTTAATTCACTTTAAAAGTATTGTATGATACCGTCTTGGATCTTAGGAAATAAATATTAAGCAGATTAAAAGGCTTAATCGATTCTCAGTAAAAAGAAGAAATATAGCAATCAGAAATGATTTATAAGCTGTAAACCAAAGATTGCTAGGTCAATCTTCTATTGATTTCTGCAATACATTAAAAAAAACAAAAAGCTAGATAAAGATATCTGATATCTTTATCTAGCTTTTTATGATCCATTAATTTACTTAGATGAGATTGTAACTTTTGCTGATTGGGCGATCGCCTCAGTCTCAGAAGGTATCAATAACCATTTAGTTAATGCATTTGCAAGGAACGTATCGATCGCGTATTTACCACCACCATACACTGCAAAAAATGCAAAAGATGCGGCGTAAATAGAAGATAATTCGATCGAAGGAATAGAGAACCCACCAATTAAAATATGATGATAATTAGCTACCAACATTGTAGTAAACAAGCCTAAAGCAGCAGGTCTAGTAAGCAATCCTATTATTAGTAGGGGAGATGCCAATACTTCTGTTAATGCGGCGCAATAGGCAAAAAATATCGGGAATGGTAAACCAATCGCTTCAACATAAGCTTCAGCAAATCCTGGAATGTCAGCTAACTTATCTAGACCGTTATGTACCATTACGGTGCCAAGTACTACGCGCAACAAAAGTAGTGATGCTTGAGTAAGTGAAACTGGAGCCGAATCTGAACCTAAGATGAGGCGACCAATTGATGCAGCAATTCTTACCGTATTGTTCATGATTAGTACTTTTTTCTTAATAAAATTTAATGGATTGAAATAATTTATAGCTTAGATACATTAATCTTAACATAAGTTTTGTTTAGAGATTGACTAAAAACATCTTATATGTGCATGCTTCATGATTTTTGCAACTCCCCATAAATAAAGGCGGCGCTTTGCGCCGCCTTTATTTATGGGGAGTTGTCCTGTTCAAAACTTACATTGTTGTAAGCTCAAGCAATATCTGGAGATCAATACTCGCTATGAGCAGACTTCTTATAATTTCTTTTTTAATTACAGTAATTACCAATCCAACAAACCACAAGAACAATTTTAAAAGCGTTGCTAAGCAACGCTTTTAAAATTGTTCTTGGTTGGGCTTTAAAGAAGTGGTGGAAAGTGCCGCTTCCAATTTGTTGGAATTTACTTATTGACTTAGGAATTCACCAATCTTAACCGCTGCTTCTCGTAGAACCTCAGGTGGATACACTAAAGCAAACCGCACATAGCCTTCTCCATGTTTTCCAAAACCCTTGCCAGGAGCAAGCGCCACACCCGTAGCTTTAATTAGCTCCAAACAAAAGTGAACTGAGTCATGGGCATAACGTTCAGGCAGCTTTGCCCAAAGATACATAGTGGAATTAGGGGTATCGATCTGCCAACCGATCGCTTTGAGTGCATCAATCATGACATTCCGTCTTGATTGAAATGTCTGAACTACAAGCTCAATAGGCTTGCGATCGCTTGCTAAAGCTTTAATCGCACCGCGCATAATACCTTGATATTGATTGAAATCCACCACGGCTTTGACTTGCCGCAAAGCTTTAATTAACTCGCGATTTCCCACTGCAAATCCGACGCGAAAGCCGCCCATATTGTAGGATTTTGACATGGTGAAAAATTCGATCGCAACAGTACGATCTCGGTCAGCTTGCAAAACTGATGGCGGTTGCGAACTATCAAATACCAAATCGACATATGGGAAATCGTGAACTAACGCCAAATTATGTAGTTGGCAAAATTTGACAGCAGATTGAAAAAACTCTAAGGAAGCTGTAGCAGTGGTTGGATTGTGGGGATAGCTCAATACCATCATCTTTGATTGTGTCAATACATCCGCAGGAATATCTGCAAAAACTGGCAAAAAGTTATTTTCTGCTAACAATGGCATTCCATAGACCTGACCACTTGCCATATGAATACCGCCATAGTGAGATGGATATCCAGGGTCTTGTAAGAGAGCAAAATCATTAGGATTAAGCAAAGCAAGAGGCAAATGAGCTGTACCTTCTTGCGATCCAATTAAAGGCAAAACTTCTGTCTCAGGATCAACTTTTAGACCAAATCTTTGCAGCATCCATATCGCTACTGCCTCCCGAAAATCCAGCGTACTACCAAATAAAGAATAACCATGAGTGGTTGAATCTTTTAGTGCCTCGGCGATCGCTTCTAAAATAAACGAATCTGTGGGCAAGTCAGACGAGCCTAGAGATAGGTCAATTACTTTCATTCCAGTGGCTTTGACCCGACTTTTGGCAATGTCCATATCGGCAAACACATTAGACTGTAGCGGCTGAAGGCGATCGGCAAATTGCATAACTTAGCAAATATGTTTAATAGGACGGGCGGTGTGTAGCGCCGCCCATCCTATTTTCACCTGAACTAGCGTTAACATAGAGAAAGTTGTCGAACTATTGGAGAAATTTCATGGTCTGCTTTAAAGCCAAAGCAAAACTAGCAAAAGCTGTCAAACTACATCGCAATTTTCATTTTAAAACTGGACTTTTACTCGATCAAGGCGTGCGGTTGTTAGGGGTACATAAATGTCCTCTCACTAAACCACTTTATAAAGCGGTTAAAGTTGCTGGCTACACCAATGTTTCCCTAGCTAGTATTGCACTTGTCTTATTAGAAGACTAATATTGCTCTTAGCACGATTCGTAATACAGGAAAATTTCATATGATTACATTGACTGACGCAGCGATCGCTCGCGTAAGAAATCTCCAAAGCCAACGCGCTACCTCTGCACCTTTGCGTTTAGGCATTAAACAAGGTGGTTGCTCTGGTTTGTCTTATTTGATGGACTTCGCTGACCAACTTGAATCTGGTGATAACGAATACGAACAAAACGGCGTAAAAATTGTTATCAACAATAGTAATCTGCCTCAGTTACAAGGGCTAGAGCTAGACTACACAGAAGATCTATTGGGAGGCGGCTTCCGTTTTCGCAATCCTAATGCTAGTAAATCGTGCAGTTGCGGAACATCCTTTGCTACGCCTAAGGAGCTTGGCGCACCTGTAGCTTGTAGCTAAATCTCAAACACAAAAAAGAAGCCGCGCATTGCGCGGCTTCTTTTTTATGAAGTAATCTGCTGAATATTTTCTTCCCAATGTTTGCCATCAAAAGGAACAATCGTAAACTTCTCCATTGCGTCATCATCTAGACATCGCACATTGACATCATAATCATGCGGATGCGATCGCGGACGATAAAAGGGATGAATACCACAGGTTTTACAAAAATGGTGCTTAGCAATCCCAGTATTAAAAGTGTAAGTTGATAGATTCTTTTCACCCTGTAATAGCTCAAAGTCTTCTGGTGGAACAATCAAATGCAAAATTCCTTTCTTTTGACAGATCGAACAGTTGCAAGCGATCGCTTCATATTTTGTGACCCTAACTCGAAAGCGTATTTTACCGCAATGACAGCCTCCAAAAATGGCGTTGCACATGTTCATAATGATAATCAAGACAAGAATGTTAGAAAATAAGAGTTGGAGTAGTTCAATATCAAAAAAAGCAATGCCCAAATTGTAGGCGTTGCACAAATGAAAAATGAATTAAGGAAAAGTAGGAAATGATTTGTACTTGAGATAGTGAATCAACAGACGAATTGAATAGCTCAACATTTCTTCGGATTTTGAATAACATAAAGTTTTTCTGTGCAATCTTGCTAAATAATGTCTCAGTCTCGTATTTTCACCCTCAACACTAGTCATGTAGGTCTTGCTGATAATTTGATCCTCCAAGTTGATAAACATCTTGTAGACGCAGTAACCATCAGTAACCCAGAAATAGCATTGCCAAACTTTAATCAATGTCCATAAAGTTTCAAAGGTTTGACTACTCCTATCTCCTAAGACCCAAGACAATATGCCTTGACGAAAATGATTCACCACAGTCCATAGCCAAATCAAGTTTTTTTTGACCCAACAAAAGTCTGGAGTTCATCTAATTCACCAACATCATGAATAGTTTCAATGGGTGGATGTTCTGGTAGTTGCTTTGCTGCGTCCTTAACCCAGTTGATGACTGAGTTGTGACTAACATCAGTACATCTCTCAATCTGTCTAAATCCCATGCCATTAAAATACATTTTTAGACATATTTTTCTGACATCTTGGGAATATCCAAGTACTGAGTAGTTATCAATGAACTGACGACCACAATCAGCACAAATATGATTTTGTTTATCTCATCGTTTCCTATTTTTACGAATATGTGATGATCCACACTTTGGACATTTCATTGTTTTTCATTGCTTAAACTCTTTATCTTTTATTTACTCATTCATCTTTTATTTGTGCAACGCCAAATAATGAGTATTTTGCTAGTTTAGCATTCGGCTTAGGTGTTGATTGCTATTTTGCTAAAAGGCTATGTCAGAGATCTCGCTTAACTAAATTTGCTTAGTTTATCAAGTCTTACACTTATAACCTATAGATTTGTAAGAAATAACTTTGCTCGAATTTCGCGAACTATTCATTAAGCCGAACCAAACTATATATATAAAGAGCGATCGCTTATTTGTAGAGGATTATGACGCGATCACTACATCGTATAAATGCTATTTCTCAATATTTCGATAGTTGGTTGTTTAGAAATATTTCTTAAAAAGGCTTCCAGTCAGGCGATCGCAACATTTTAAAATGTTCGAGACGATGATTGAAGTAACTCTCATCGAGTTTACTGTGATTATGCACGATCGCCCATTTGACACTAATTGACCATGACCAAATTTGAGCAGCTTGCGTTAAAGCTTGCATACATTTTAGTTCGATGTTCTCAAGGGGCTGGGCTGACTGATAGCCATGCAAAAAAGCCTTGCGGACGCTGGGACTAATACCAGCTTGCAAAGTCACTTGCAGAAACTTGGCAATATCAAACGAGCGCCATCCATAACCGCATTGATCGAAATCAAAGAGGGTGATTTCATTGTTCTCTGTAAAATGCACATTTCCGCTATGTGGATCGCCCCAGCAGACACTCCAGATGGGGAAGGTTTTCGGAAGGTGTTCAATTTGTTCTTTGATTTGGGCGATCGCCTCATTTAGATATGCTCGTGCTGAATCATTAAAAAATGGTGATAGATCGCGCAGCGAGTCATCTAGCAAATAGTTAATTGTCAAATGGGGGCGTGCAGAGTGGCATTGAAAATCTTGGGCAGTATTGTGGAGTTTTGCCAAGGTTTCCCCTAACCTTTGCGCCTGAAACTTGTTGAGATCGCCAACGGCAACTTTGCCTGTTGCGTGAGTAAATAGCGCTGCATAGCGCTTGCCTTCAAGGGCAGGAATTTCGATCGCTAGTTGTCCATCTTCGGTTTGGAGCGGATGTGCTACGGGAATGTAATTTTTGTGTAAAAACTCTAATAACTCTAATTCAAATTCAATTTCGGCTCTAGAGCGCCAATGGGCATGGGAAACTCGTAATACATAGCGATCGTCATGGGTTTCCACTAAATAAATATCGCTTAGCCCCCGCATCCAAAATACGCAACTGGTCACCTCCCCCACTGCATAACGGGATAAAATACGCTCTACCAATGCTTGTGGGGCAAGCGTTGAATAAGTAATGGGGAAGAGTTGCTCAGACATACTTGGGGCACACTGTGGAGACAAAGCTACAGCAGGCATGGCGATCGATAACTTAGTGAGTTTTTAGAGTTATTCAGATATATCGCAGAGCGGGGATCGAAAGTGTTTATCAAAAACCAAAAGATATTTTTGTCAGATGCTTAGCATCTGACAAAAATATCTTTTGGTTTTTGGTTATGCTTAAACTCTATGCAAAACTCTTCATCTCCCCAACCTAATACCACCGCAAACAAGATCGTCGTTAATGTTAGCAATGAGAATGTTTCTCGACGAGCGCGTGTGCGCGAGCATGTCAATCCTCTCGCCAAGAAATATAGCGTAGCGATCGCGCCGCCAGTTTGGACAGAGATTTATGCTGATTGGTCAAAGCCATTAAGTCTTGATATCGGTTCGGCGCGGGGACGCTACATTTTGCAGATGGCGCAACTCAAGCCCGAATGGAATTTTTTGGGTTTAGAAATTCGGGAGCCATTAGTCGATCGCTGTAATGAAGTTCGCGACGAACTAGGTTTAAAAAATCTGCATTACATTTTTTGCAATGCCAATGTGTCGCTAGCGGGACTATTAACTAAAGGCGCATTGCATGAAGTCACGATTCAATTTCCCGATCCTTGGTTCAAGCGTCGCCAACAAAAACGCCGCGCCGTTCAACCTGAGTTAGTGGCAACTTTAGCCGAGTTACTTGTGCCTAATGCCAATGTATTTTTGCAGTCTGATGTGTTGGAAGTAGCTGAAGATATGCGCCAACATTTCGATGCAAATGAGAACTTTACTAATCTTGCGGGGGCTGGGAATTTTGCCGATGATTCGATTTTCCCTGAACATATCCCAACTGAGCGCGAAAGTTCGGTAATCTCGCAAGGCTTACCAGTTTATCGCGCTTATTTCAAACGAAAATAAGTAATCTGCCATATCGTATAATTTCATCGGTTTTAGATCTATTTAAAATTGTTTAAAATATTACTCTGAAAAGATTGATATGAAATTATTCCCACACCATGAAATGGATTTAATATCAATAAATCTGCATCACCTGTAACTAGGTAATCTGCCTCACCTGAAACTGATAAATCCAGAAGAAAGTTATCCTTTAGGTCTCGACAATCATCAAAGTTTTGATTGATTTTGACTAATTCAATTTTTTCATAAAGAAGTGAAACTAATTGCTCAACTGCATGATCTG
>CAIJEA010000252.1 GCA_903819605.1 uncultured cyanobacterium
AAATAAAAATTTTAGAAATTTTCTTGATGGAGTTCTCCAAGTTACTGGAACAGGCATAAATTCAGTTGTTTACGAAAAAATAGAAGTTAATTTCGATCAACATCTTGCAACTATGCATAAATCGACAAGAGAAAAACTTTTGCAAGAATTGGATAATAGATCTGAAGTAACTGTTGAAAAGTCCCAAGGTGGGAGAGAAATATTTTCTAAAGATGATATGGGGAATATAACCCGAACCAGATTAAAAACGATACATCTTGCAGAAAATGGAGACTTTATCAATTTTTCTATAGAAGAAGAATCAGAAGGAACACAACGATTAATTCATCTGATCCCTGCTCTTTTTTTGTTGCAGCAAGAATCAGAACATATTATTTTTTTAGATGAACTAGATCGGCGATTACATCCTTTACTTTCTCGATATTTTGTTGAGACTGCTATAAATTGTAGGGCGAGAAGTAATCAACTTATTTTTACAACTCATGATACTAATTTACTAGATCTAGATTTATTGAGGCGTGATGAGATATGGTTTGTTGAAAAAGATAAAAATGGAATATCAAATTGCTATTCTTTGGCAGAATTCAAAGTTAGACCCGATCTTAAGGTTGAAAAAGGTTATTTGAATGGTCGTTTTGGTTCTATTCCCTTTTTTGGCGATCCAAAAAAATTGGGATGGTTTGAATATGAAGAGGCTTCATCTAGTGCGGTAAGTTGATCGAAGCTATGAAGAAGATAAACCGTACAAAACTTTTAGACCGTAAGCACGATCGCCGAAGTGCAAAACTAATTGTGATAGCAACCGAGGGTAAAGATACTGAAAAACAATATTTTGAAATGTTTGGTAGCCGCAAAGTCAAAGTAGAAATATTAGCTACTGGAGATGATAACAAGTCTGCACCTGAATATGTGCTGGAACGTCTGGATAAATTCAAGGATTTATATGACTTTGATGAGGAAGATGAATTTTGGCTAGTACTTGACGTAGATCGCTGGGTAAAAAAGGAGCAACTGATTGCAATTTGTCCTCAAGCTAGGCAAAAAAGATATCAATTAGCTATTAGTAATCCATGTTTTGAAATTTGGTTATGCTTACATTTTGGTGATTTATTCCCCGAAGATAGGACTTGTAAGCATTTTGAAGCAAGACTTAGAAATATTTTAGGAAGCTACAATAAGAGTAATTTGGATGTCCTGGCTTACACACCTAATGTCAAAAGCGCAATTGTGCGATCGCGAAGCCTTGATTTAAACCTAAATGAATACTGGACTTCACAATTAGGTACTCGTGTTTACAAATTGGTTGAGAGTATTTTGCAAAGCCTCAATGATTAGTTCCAGAATGTTTAGAGCCTTTACAATGTAGCTGTCGCTTATTTAGTAATGCGATCGCCTATATGCCAAAATGAGAACACTGAAGATATTGATTTAGCCATGCAGCAGTTACTTTACATCGAGATCCCTACACCTCAAGTTGCAGCCGTAAAAATATGGCTCCAGTCTGAGTACCAACCTCCCTTTGGGAAAAAATCCGATGCTAAGCATGGCTTTATCCTCGATCGCCAAAATCGCTCAGGAGCGATCGCGCAACTATCAGTATTTATCTGGACATTACAACGTACTACTTACTTAAAAGTATTTCGCTGGTCGGATGAGGTGATGGATGGCGAAAAGGAATTTCTCGATCATTTCACAAAAGCTGTGCGGCAAGCTTTCCCTTATGAGTTTAAGCAACCACCAGCGATCGCGCCAAATCAATCTATTTTTGAGGCTCTAGCCGCAGAATATCCACTTACGGTCAAATTCTTCCAGCGTATTCCTAATGGCGAATATGACCTAAATCGTGTCTATTGGTGGGAAAAACGCTGGCGTGAAAGTGTAAAATCGCCTGAGATTCCGAAGAATGTGATATTTAGGGAAGCAAATTCTATAAAGCAGGAATTACAATACGATATTGTCTATTTGGGCGGTGCATTGGGAGCAATCCATGCGGCAATGATGTCAAAATTGGGATATCGAGTTTGTCTAGTAGAGCGGATTCCCTTTGGGCGTATGAATCGCGAATGGAATATCTCGCGTGCAGAATTCCAGAACCTGATTGACTTTGGACTCTTCACTAAAGAAGAATTTGAAAGCATGATTACGGCGGAGTATGTCGATGGATTTAATAAATTCTTTGATAGTAATAATCCACCACACCTCAAAGCTAAAGTTTTACATACGCCAACCGTACTAAATATTGCGATCGATACCCATCGGTTGTTAGAAATTTGCAGCAAAAAATTGCATCAATATGGTGCAGTAATTTGCGATCGCACTGAGTTTGAAAAAGTAACTATTAGCGATCGTAGCGCGACGATATTAGCTAAGAATTTAGAAACGGGTGAACCTGTCACGATTACTTCCAGATTAGTAATTGACGCAATGGGTTCGGCTTCAGCGATCGCGCAGCAACTTAATGTGGGGCAAGCCTTTGATAGTGTCTGTCCTACCGTGGGTGCAGTTTTAGAAGGAATTGATCAAGCTGTATGGGACTCACAATATGGTGATGTTCTATTCAGTCATGGTGATATATCGCGGGGACGACAATTGATTTGGGAACTCTTTCCTGCGGAAGAGAAAGAGCTAACCGTTTATCTATTCCATTATCACCAAGTACATCCTGAGAATCCAGGATCGCTTCTGGAAATGTATGAGGATTTCTTCACGATTTTACCTGAATATCGTCGTTGTGATATGGAAAAGCTGGTATGGAAAAAAGCTACTTTCGGCTACATTACAGGTCATTACAGTCTCAATGAGAACTCGAAAAAATGTGCATTTGATCGCATCTTAGCGATTGGTGATGCTGCTTCCTTACAATCTCCCCTTGTATTTACAGGCTTTGGTTCCCTAGTTCGCAATTTACCCCGTTTAGCAACCTTGCTTGATACGGCTCTTAAGCATGATTTGCTCAGAACTGACGATCTCAGTCAGATTAATGCCTATCAAAGTAATATCGCGGTAACTTGGCTATTTTCTAAGGGAATGATGGTTCCGACAGGGAAGTACTTACCTCCAGAGCGAGTAAACTCGATGCTAAATACTTTTTTTGGACTGCTAGCCGACGAGCCGCAAGCCGTTAGCGATCGCTTTATCAAAGATCGTCTTGGTTGGTTGATGTTCAATCGCCTCGCTTTAATCGCTGCTTTTAAAAATCCCCGTCTCATTCTCTGGATTATAGAAATGGCAGGTTCTAAGGACTTGCTAAAATGGCTATCTAGTTACGGAGCATTTACACGCAGTTCTTTTAATAATGCTTTACTAGGTAGATGGTTACCGCACCTTATCCGTAGTTGCCAAACTTGGTTGGAACCAACTAATCCCCGTTTATGGCTGCGTCTTCTGAGTTGGAGCTATGCAATTAACTATTCAGTTGGTAAA
Organism: uncultured cyanobacterium; assembly: GCA_903819605.1. Taxonomy (GTDB): domain Bacteria; phylum Cyanobacteriota; class Cyanobacteriia; order Pseudanabaenales; family Pseudanabaenaceae; genus Pseudanabaena. Next base: position 3,424 of record CAIJEA010000252.1, read on the forward strand.
CCTGATCAATAACCAGTGGGTACAAAGCACCCACTGGTTATTGATTGATTGCTGGAGCCGCAACTAGATTCTGATTTTTTAGTTATAAAGGGTCTTTTTCATTTTGCCAGATTGCTCGAATTATCTTAATTTCATCATAGGTATATTCCTCACGCAAATGATCGAAAAGATTGCGTAGAGAGTCCCCACCAATCGCTTCTAATGCTTCGTAAATTACTGATTGACGTTCAGGTGGAACTAGGCGATCGCAGTTAATTGCATAGCCAGACTCAACTAATTGCACTAAATGCGTCCAAATCGTGGCTGGTTTGAGATTGCGATCGCGGGCTATTTCATCGATATCTAAACCATTCTCATACATGGCTAGAGTTTCGCGCTGAGTACTTGCTTTTGATAGCTTTGATTTTGGAGTAATTGATTCCTGTAGAACCTTGGTTGATTGATTTGGCTCAGTTGGCTCTATCGGTGGATATTGTTGATGGTGTTCGAGAATAATGGCAATAAAATCATCAGCATATTGTTCTAATTTTTTTGTACCAACCCCTGATAATTTCGCAAAATCCTTGCGATTAGTGGGTTGGTCTACTGACATTTGAGATAGAGTCGCGTTACTAAAAATTACGTAAGGGGGTACTTCCTGCTCATCGGCAAGGTTTTTACGTAGTAGACGTAATCTTTCAAAGAGAATATCCACATCAATGCGGCGTTCGCTCACATCGGCTTGATCGGCAACAGGTGAAGGAGTTGCATCACGTTCAATCGGTAATAGCACATTACGCTGATTTCGCATTACTTCCCAACTGCGATCGTTGAGCTTGAGAATTCCATAACCATCAGTGGTTTGAGTTAGTAAGCCTTGATGAACTAGCGATCGCGATAGTTGTCGCCATTCATCGAGGCTACGATCTTTCCCGATCCCATGAGTGGAGAGTTTTTCATGACCATGCTGTAACACTTTTTTGTTAAGAGAACCTCGTAAAATATCAATGATATGTCCAGAACCAAACTTCTCTTTTGCTCGTGCTACACAGGAGAGAAACTTTTGTGTTTCCACTGTCCAATCTTCCATCGGTTTGGGTGTGAGACAGTTATCACAATTGTGACAATCTCCATGAAAATTTTCTCCAAAATACCGTAAGAGAATTGTACGGCGGCAGGCTGTCCCTTCGGCATAGTCTACAACTTGACGTAATTGTTGTTGAGCGATTCTCTGTTCAGCTTCTAAGGGTTCATTGGTATGGGGATCGACCTTTTGGGCAATGAGATACTTGATCGTTTCTAAGTCTCCATAGCCTAAGAACAAAGTGCAGTGAGAATCTTCGCCATCGCGACCTGCTCGACCTGATTCTTGATAGTATCCTTCGATATTACGGGGCAAATCATAATGAATTACAAACCTAACATCAGGTTTATTAATACCCATCCCAAAGGCAACTGTAGCCACCATTACTTGAACATCATCGCGAATCCAACGAGTTTGATTCTCTTCTCGTTCCTTTGCGCCTAATCCAGCATGATAGGGAATTGCCTCGATCCCATCCTCTTGTAATCGATTGGCTATTTCATCTACTCGCTTACGACTAAGGCAATAGACTATTCCTGAACCTTGTAACCGCTTGATTTGACGCAAAAGATTAGTGTAGGATTGCTCGTTACCTTGTTTAGGAACAACTTCATAATAGAGATTAGAGCGATTAAAGCTCGCAACATGGATATAGGGCTGCTTTAGTTCTAATTGCTGACTAATATCTTCACGTACTCGCTCGGTAGCAGTAGCAGTCAAGCCGATCATCGGTACATCGGGATAGATCTGGCGAATTCGACTTAATTGGCGATATTCTGGACGAAAATCATGCCCCCATTCAGAAACACAATGCGCCTCATCGATCGCAAATCCTGCGATGCCCATTTTACCTCTAACAATATTCAGAAAGTCTAGAAACTGTTCTGCAAATAGACGTTCAGGAGCAACATAAATTAATTTGATCGCTCCATTGAGAATTGCTTGCGATCGCTGATTGTTTTCTCTATTACTAAGCGTGCTATTGAGAAATGTCGCGCCGATACCGTTTTCTTTGAGTGCTGTGACTTGATCTTGCATCAGCGCAATTAATGGCGATACAACAATCGTTACGCCACTTTTGAGCAATGCAGGTAATTGAAAACAAATTGATTTACCGCCCCCAGTTGGCATAATTGCCAGAGTGTCGCGACCTGCAAGACTTGCTTCGATAATCTCTCGCTGACCTGCACGAAAGGTTTCATAGCCGAAATATTGCTTTAGCGCTTGCTGCAAAGAATCACTGTTTGTCATATTACTTATTACTTGCCAATACAAAATCTACTAAATATTTGATCTAAAACGGACTCAGTAACTTCTTCACCTGTAATCTCGCCGATCGCACTAATCGCGGCGCGTAAATCAATTGTCCAAAAGTCAAGTGGTAACTGATCGGCGATCGCAATTTGGACATTCTCTAGCGATCGCACAACCCTCAATAAACAAGCTTTTTGGCGTTGATTAATGGCAACTTCGAGATTTGCCGCCGCGATCGAATCTTGCTGAATACATTTCAAAATTGCAGCTTCCAGATCTTCGATTCCCTGTTGCTGAGCGGCAGCCGTTTTAACAATGGGAAGATTTGCCTTTTCTGGTGGAAGAAGTGGATGAGGGGAGAGGTGAACGAGATCGGTCTTGTTCATTACCAAGATCGCGGGACGATCGCTTACGGATTCGTAAATCTCAGTATCTTTCTCAATCCAGCCGACACTTGCATCAATTACCATCAAAACTAAATCGGCTGACTGCGCTGCCTGTAGAGATCTCTCCACACCGATTTTCTCTACTACATCTTCTGTTTCTCTAATGCCCGCCGTATCAAGGACTTGAATGGGAATTCCACCTACTACTAAATGAGAATCCACCACATCGCGAGTTGTGCCTGGCAAATCGGTTACGATCGCGCGATCGCTGCGGCTCCATGCATTCAATAAACTTGATTTGCCCACATTTGGACGACCCACGATCGCCACTTTTAGTCCCGTGCGTAGTAGTTCACCGCGATCGGCTGTCGCCAAAATTTGCTGTGATTCTTGCGAGACAAGGTGAATTTCTGCTTTTACCCATTCCACATCAAGTGGCGGTAAATCATCTTCAAAATCAATTCGCGCTTCGATTTCGGTTAATACATTAAGGCATTTACTTCGCAAATATTTTAAAGATTGAGCAAGCTTTCCGCGTAGAGAAGCAATTGCTGATTGCGCTGCTTGAGCAGATTTTGCCCCTACAAGATCGTTAATACTTTCTGCTTGAGTAAGATCGATTCTGCCATTAAGAAAGGCTCTTAAACTAAATTCTCCAGCTTCTGCTAGCCTTGCTCCTTTCTCTAAGCAAAGGTTTAATACCTGCTGCACTGCCATAATCCCTCCGTGACAATGAAATTCCACTACATCTTCGCGCGTAAAGGAACGTGGTGCTTTCATTAACAGCAAAAGACTTTCATCGATAATGACGTTAGTTGATGGGTCTCTTATATAGCCATAGAGAATGTGATGACTCTCCCAAACTTGCCTAGTACGAAAAACTTGCTGAGCGATCGCCACAGCGCGATCCCCTGATAATCTCACTATGCCAACACTTCCCTGTTGAGGAGAAATGGCAGTAGCAATCGCTGCGATCGTATCAGATAGGCTCATGCGTAATTTTTGTGAAATTGATAATAGATTGAAATAATATTATAGTAATAGACCTTACACTTAGGTAAAACTAACGTTAAATAGGACTTACGCAAAAACACCTTAAAAGCTTTGTCTTACTCCCTTCCCAGTGAATAATTAGGCGTGCATAGCGAAGCCGCGCACGCCTAATTATTCACTTTATAACGCCTATTCTTTGGGTGGGAAGGGCGTAGCGTAGGGGCAATTCATGAACTGCCCCTATGCGCTGTCCTTTTACGTAAGTCATAATTAAACATGAAAGCGGTGAATCTAGCGGCTCCTTTGCTTTTTGAAGCTTAATGTGCAACCTAGAATTAGTGTTTTGTCCTAGAGTGAAAATATTCAGATTTTTTGCTAATACTTGTTTAGTAAGCTTTAAGATAGAATTAGATTGGTCTATGTATCAACTTGCATATTAAATTAATACAAAATTAATACAAAGAGTTAGCACTTAATACAGAGAATTAAGACAAAATGTCATTTCTATTCTGATGGGGAATCAAAGTTCAGATCATTTTCAATTTTCGGATCAATTTTGCGTCTAGTTTTAAGTTATGCCTACTTCTTCCAATGGTGATTTGCCCGTCCATCCTGAAAAGTTGAAAAAACATGCCAAAAAAAATAATCTTGAAAATCACAGGCTGTCTAGCGCAAATCTGACGGAAAGTAATATAAAGGAGTCTTTAAAGTTACACCAAGCAATTTTAGATAGTGCCAACTACTTGATTATTGCGACAAATGTTGATGGTGTAATTTGTGTTTTTAATGCAACGGCTGAAAATTTACTAGGATACGCAGCGTCGGAACTGATCGGTCAGAAGACTCCTGAATGTTTTCATGATTTGGCGGAGATTCAGCAACGGGCGATCGCCTTAACAGAAGAATTATCCTATCCTATTCCCGCAGGATTTGAGGTGTTTGTTGCCAAAGCAAGATTAGGACAGAGAGAAGAACATGAGTGGACTTATATTCATAAAGATGGCTCGCGCTTTCCTGTAATGCTTTCTATATCAGCCTTACGAAATATTGATAATGAGATTACTGGGTTCTTAGGCATTGCTAACGATATTTCCAATCGAAAGCAATCCGAACTAAATTTACAAAAAACATTACAAGAGATAGCATCGCTTGAAGAAACTTTACGTTTACAAGAACGGGCGATCGCGGCTAGCCATAATGGTATCGTCATTACTGACTGTCGAACAGCTAAAAATTCGGTTGTCTATGTAAATCCTGCTTTTGAAAAAATTACTGGGTATCAGGCTAGCGAAGTTTTAGGAAAGAACTGTCGTTTTTTACAAGGAAACGATATCTACCAGCCAGAAAAGGGTGCTATTCGCGCAGCAATTGCCAACGGGACTGCTTGTACTGTTGTCATCAGAAACTATCGCAAGGATGGTTCATTATTCTGGAATGAACTTCATATCTCTCCTATATTTGATGATAATCATAAAGTAACTCACTTTATCGGTATTCAAACTGATATAACTAAGCGTAAAGAGGCTGAGAAAGAGTTAAGGAGGCAAATGCGTCTTACAGTCTTACTCAATCGGATTACAGATGAAATTCGTCAGAGTCTTGATGTTGAGAATATCTTTCAAACTGCTGCTCATCAAATTCAAGTGGCATTTCATGCAAGTCGATGTCTTATTTATAAATTGGAATATAAAGAGCAAGAAACATTTTCTCGACCTCAAATCACCCTGATGTCGGAACAATTAGCTGACAGAATATTTTCTGTAAAAGATGTTGAATTGTCTCTACTAAATAGTAGGTTTGGACAAAAGATTTCTAATCAAGATCGGGCGATCGCTATTTCAAATGTTTATACGGAAACAGCTTTAGATGAATTCAGCGACTTGTTTTATCGAATGCAATTGCGATCGCTATTAGCCATCCGCACTTCGTCCCATGGTGTTACAAATGGAGTTATCCTATTGCATCATTGTAATAGTTTTCATGAATGGACAATTGAAGAAAAAGACTTACTCGAATCCGTTGCTAATCAGGTTAGTATTGCTTTATCGCAGGCAAATCTATTAATCAAGGAAACTCAACAGCGTGAACAACTAATTAAGCAAAATGCGGAATTAGAGGAAGCTCGGATTATAGCGGAAGCGGCAAATCGCTCGAAAAGTGATTTCTTAGCAACGATGAGTCATGAAATCCGTACGCCGATGAATGCGGTAATTGGAATGATGGGAGTTTTGCTAGATACTAATCTAACTAGAGAACAGCGAGAATTTGTAGAGATTGCGCGTAATGCAGGCGATACATTGCTGACTATTATCAATGACATTTTAGATTTTTCTAAAATCGAATCAGGACATTTAGAATTAGAAGAACAGACCTTCGATCTGCGAACCTGTTTAGAAGATACGATCGAGTTGCTATCAGCCAAGGCGATCGAAAAAGGAATTGAACTAGGATACATGATCCATCCCGATGTTGATTTGATCGTGATTGGTGACATGACACGTCTACGCCAAATTTTAGCAAATTTAATTGGGAATGCTATTAAGTTCACTAGTCAGGGTTTTGTAAATATTTCCATTACCCAACTACCGATTTCCCATTATCCCCGTTGCGATCTACGCGATCGCCACGAAGAATCTCAGTTGTTACGAACATTAAAATTTGCAGTCAAAGACACGGGGATTGGTATTCCAAGCGATCGCTTGCATCGATTATTTCAACCCTTTAGTCAAGTAGATGCGTCAACCACCAGACAATATGGTGGTACGGGACTGGGATTAGCAATTAGTAAGCGTCTATGCGAACTCATGGGAGGCACGATGTGGGTTGAGAGCGATCTCCATCAAGGTTCTACTTTTTACTTTACAGTTACTGCTCCCGCAAGCATTTTTGATCGAGTTCTAACAACAAGTATTGTCGGCGTGCCATCGTCACAATCTAACCAGTATCTACAAAGCATAAATCAAGTAGTTGCTAAAGGTTTAGAGTCTCGATCAAACGCCGATCGGATTTTCATAGATATGCGTCATAGCCGTCAGAGCTATGCTTTTGATCCGCTCATGAGCAGAAATCATCCGTTGCGAATTTTATTAGCAGAGGATAATGTTGTTAATCAAAAAGTTGCAATTCACATTTTGCAACGCATGGGATATCGTGCTGATGTTGCTGCTAATGGATTAGAAGTTTTAGCAGCGATCTCTCAGCAAACATACGATCTTATCTTTATGGATATGCAAATGCCAGAGATGGATGGACTTGAGACAACAAAGCAGATTTACAGCTATTGGGAGAATGGAAGACTTGCTCGCAGACCAAGGATTGTAGCGATGACCGCAAATGCAATGCAAGGAGATCGTGAAATTTGTCTAGCTTCAGGGATGGATGACTATCTCAGCAAGCCAATTCATAACTCCGAGCTGGTGCGGGTACTATCAGAATGTCAACCAGTTACACCGAATACTTCTGCTTTGTTATCAGTCAATGTTGGCGTACTACATGAAATGGCAAATGATATAGGTGGTGAAGATCCTGCGTTCTTAATTGAGTTGATTGATAGTTATCTAGACAATACCCACTCTCTCTTTCAAGATTTATATGCTAGCTTTGCACAGCAAAATTTTGACTCAATGCTGCGTATAGTTCATACTTTGAAATCTAGCAGCGGTGTGATTGGAGCTGAGGATCTATCAAATCTATGTCGTGAATTGGAGAAGGATCTGCGGAGCAAAGATTATGATGGCTTAGATATCAAGATCAATAAAATTGCTGACGAATATGCACAGGTTAAATCTGAGTTAGAACGTGAAAAATATAGCTAAAGCCGTTGTTTTAAAAAATAGAGAGTTAAAGAAGGCGTGAAGCATCTTATTACACTGTTTTTTCCTTCTTAACTTTACAAGTAATTGCTATAGAATCTTAAAATGAGTTAATTACTATTTAACGGTAACTTCAATATCCAATTATGACTAGTTATATTTAATACTGTCCAATCATGTAATGATAATCGACGATACTAGCGATCGCAATAAGCATCCGAGCCAAGAAGTCAATACTTCAGATATAACCGCACCTAGACATCCACTGATTTTAATTGTGGATGATGATTTGTTTATGAGAAAAATTTTGGTACGGTACTTAGAGCGCGAAAACTATTGTGTGATTGAAGCGGCTGATGGGATGGAGGCTTTAAAGCTTTATCAAGAGCGCCAGCCAGATATGATTTTGCTGGATGCGATGATGCCAATTCTAGACGGATTTGAATGCTGTTCGCGGTTACAAGAACTACCAAATGGTGACCACACGCCTGTTTTGATTATTACAGCCCTTGAAGATCGTGAGTCTGTGGATCGCGCCTATGAAGTGGGAGCTTCTGACTATGTGACTAAGCCAATTCATTGGGCCGTCCTGAGGCAGAGGGTACGTCGCTTGTTAGATCAAGCTAATTTACGTCAACAGCTTGAAGCCGCAAATCAACAACTTGCAGTGCTTGTCAAAGAATTACAAAGATTGGTATCGATCGATGGCTTGACTCAAGTGGCTAATCGCCGTCGCTTAGATTCGTATCTTGAACAAGAGTGCAATCGCGCTATCAGGGAACACATTCCGATTTCCTTGGTTTTATGTGATATCGACTTTTTTAAAAACTATAACGATAACTACGGACATCAAGAGGGCGATCGCTGTTTGCAAGAAGTTGCTCAGGCAATCAGTAAAGCCACAAATCGTCCTGCCGATTTAGTCGCACGGTATGGTGGAGAAGAATTTGCGATCGTTTTGCCTAATACTGATAGTGAAGGGGGACTAAATGTAGCGGTGAGGGCAACTGAAATTATAAGATCGCTACAATTACCTCATAATTATTCTCAAGCTGCGAACCATGTGACAATTAGCTGTGGTGTTGCTACGCTCATTCCATCACAGCATTTTCAAACGAAAAATTTACTAAAAGCTGCCGATCTCGCCCTATATACTGCTAAAGCTGAAGGACGAAACTGCGTAAGACAAAGCGATTTAACTGAAGATTAAGACATGAGTTTCGCAGCGCACCTCTTTTCTGGGCTTTATGTCTTACAGTGCTTTGTGCTCAAACCCGAACCAAGAAATTTTTTAAAGTGTTGCAGGTCAACACTTTAAAAAATTTCTTATGGTTATGACAAAACTGGCGATCACTAGAGTTACAAAAAGGAGATACGGCACTTCGCGCCGTATCTCCTTTTTGTTTTATGTCTTAAATATGCTGACGATAGCTATAATCACAATTGCAGAAACTAAATATTCAACTAAATCTCAAATTTAGATATTGATCGCAAATCCTATGGAATGGCATATTACTGACGCACAGAGCTTAGCAATAATCGATCAAGAAATTGGTGAGCATTCACTCTCTCCAGCCGAATATGAGATTGTGCGCCAAGTAATTTATGCAACCGCAGATTTTGACTATAAGCAGCTTGTAAGGTTCTCTGACCAATCTTTACAGGCAGGAGCCGCAGCCCTAGCTTCCCGTGCCACAATTGTTGTCGATGTCCCAACAGTACAAGCAGCGATCTTCCCCAAAATCTGTGATACTTTTGCTAATCCAATTTATTGTGGTGTTGACGCAATTACTCGTCCACAAAAGGGCAAAACTCAAGCTGCTTGGGGGATTGAAACTTTGGCAAAGCGTTATCCTGAAGCAATATTTGTGATTGGTGAGTCCCAGACTGCGCTGGCAACTTTAGTAGATTTGATTGAGTTGGAAGAGGTTAAGCCTGCGCTAGTGATTGGTACTCCTGCTGGTTTCATTGATACAGATGTGATTAAGTCAAGATTGAATGATTCGCTAATTCCCCATGTTCGTGTAGATGGTCGTAAGGGGAATGCGATCGCGGCGGCGGCTATATTTAATGCACTTGTCAGTCTTGCTTGGCAAGCTTACGGCAATAAATAATCGCAAAATATAGCGTTATCCCAGTTGTGTTAGGACAAAAGCAAAACCCAGAAGAGAGTTGCGCCGCGTAGCGGCGCGACTCTCTTCTGGGTCTATTTGGAGGTTAAGACCAAATAATGCCTGTTAAATTTGCTTCTTGGGTTAGCATTCCCTCAATGACAGCATCCGCCATTTTTGATTTACTCAAGTTTGCTTTGTAAAAATTCACGCGGGAGAGATCAGAACCTTGAAGGTTCGCACTGGTCAGATCTGATTCACTCAGATCGGCATCACAAAGACTCGCACCATATAAACTAGCAAAAGTCAGATCTGCCTCGCATAGCATCGCTTTATTCAAGTTTGCCCCATTGAGACTTGCACGGCTGAGATCTACTCTTTGTAAAATTCCTTCATTCAGATTAGCTCCAAACAATCGCGCATCCCTAAGAATCGCCTCACTGAGATCGGCACGATTGAGATTAGTTTTCCCCATATTTGCGCCAGTAAGTTTAGCGCGGGGCAACTTGGCTTTACTCAAAATTGCTTTATACAAATTCACCCCATAAAGCTTGGCATCACTGAGGTTTGCCTCACTGAGATCTGCCTCTCCTAAATCTGCACCACTAAAGTTTGCGCCGACTAGAGTAGCCCGATAAAGCTTTGTGCCATTAAGATCCGCGCCATTTAACTTGGCATTACTTAAGTTCGCGCCATAGAGACTAGCCTCGCTGAGATTGGCTCCACTAAGAGTGGCGTTACTCAGATCAATTCCATTCATATCAGTTCTGCTGAGATTGACTCCCGTAAAGTTGCGGCGACCTGCATGGTAGCTATTGATCAGTTCACTGACTTCCATTATTTTTTAAGTAGGGATACTTTAAGTATAAAACTAATCAAGTAAAGGTAAGGATGTCCGATATGCGTAAGTCTTTAACTTTTTTGCTCCTGTTCATTTAACTCAACTTCCATCGCTTCTAAAATCTCTTGTTCTTGAGTCACAAATTCTTCTTCGCTAATATCACCTAAATCGAACCGTAACTGTAAAGTAGTAAGACGTTTTTGAAGATTTTCCTTTTGTTCTAATTCTTCAGTTGCCCGTTCTTCGATCTGCTCGGCAATCCAGATTAATCCGTCGAGGGGCGCAGTCAGTAGTTGCCATATCATTGAAAATATACTCCTTATAAAACTCAACTCATAAACTGATTGTATTGAGCTTTACTCGATACAATCAGCATAAAACTTTATGCTAAATGCTGCTTATCGTTATGGGGTGCGTCCCCTGCTATTTTCACTCGATCCCGAAGCGGCGCATCACTTGGCGATCGCCACTTGTCATCGTATTAGTGAATCATCCGTGCTCCAAGCGATCGCTAAGTCTACCTTTTACTATAGCGACTCTCGTCTATCACAAAAGCTATGGAATCTAAAATTTGAGAATCCTGTAGGCTTAGCCGCAGGGTTTGATAAAAATGCTGAAGCGATCGGGGCATGGGAACATTTAGGATTTGGATTTGCGGAAGTAGGGACAATTACGGCAAAAGGTCAATCTGGCAATCCCCAACCACGCTTATTTCGATTGCCAAGCGATCGGGCGGTTCTTAATCGTATGGGTTTTAATAATCGTGGCGCAGAGGCAACATCAGCCTATCTGCACAAGTATTTGCAAACCCATAAACTACACATTCCGCTTGGTATTAACCTTGGTAAATCAAAGGTTACGGAGATCGCAGATGCAAAATTTGACTATGCCGAAAGTTTGCGATCGCTCTACGATTTTGGTGACTATTTTGTTGTGAATGTTAGTTCTCCGAATACTCCCAATTTGCGAGATCTGCAAGCAACCGATCAGCTATGCGCGATTTTGGCGGAGCTAAAGCCAATTAATACAGCCCACAAACCAATTTTGGTGAAAATTGCACCTGACTTAAATGACGCTGACATCATCGAAATAGTCAAAGCGAGTCAGTCCTATGGGGTCGCAGGAATTATCGCCACGAATACAACGATTTCACGAAAAAATTTGATAACTTCGCACCTATCAATTACTGGCAAACCCGTGGAGGAAGAAGCGGGTGGCATTAGTGGTCAACCTGTACGCGATCGCTCCTTAGCAGTGATTAGCCTTATTTGGCAGACGACGCAGGGTAGTTTGCCAATTATCGGTGTGGGCGGCATTTTTACCGCCGAAGATGCTTGGCAAAAGATTATTGCAGGTGCAGCGATCGTCCAAGTTTATACAGGACTAATTTATGAAGGACCAATGATCGTTAAGACAATCCTGCAAGGTTTAGTCGCTAAGTTAGAAGCGAATGGCTTAGATAATATCCAACAGGCGATCGGGCTAGCTCATCGCTAAAAGAGAAAGAGACGCTTTGCGTCTCTTTCTCTTTTAGCTTTTGCGTAATTGCTCTAACTCAGAGCGCAAATTTGCTAGCTGCTGCGTGAGTTCTTGGATCTCATCACGCATACTCGCTTTTACTGTTTTATCAGACTTGTCTGAACTCTCAGATGCATTGTCATCGACAGTGCTAGCGGTAGTAGTTACAGTAGTTAAGCCTGCTGACTCATTATTAGTGGTGGTGCCACTTACCTGTTGTGCGATAAAGCTATCCACATAACTACGCGCCTCCGCTTCAGTGGTTACGCCTTTTTCGGCAAGATCTTGGGTGACTTCATCAAAACTCCGCCCCAACATTTTAAGATTTTCTTCGCGCTTAATGGGGTCTTGGAGTACCTCAATTAATGATGATGTTGCCCCCAAAGTGACGTAATAGCCTCTT
>CAIJEA010000253.1 GCA_903819605.1 uncultured cyanobacterium
CGGCTTTGCCGCGCACGCCTAATTATTCAGTTTATAATGCCTATTTTTTGGGTGGAAAGGGATTAATAAAGAATCAGTTTTTTGTGGTGAGACGGAGCCGCGTCACAAAAATCTGGTTCTTTATTTTACTGCGCGTCCCTAACGATAAAAAGGCTTGAATACGTCGATCTCGCTTTAGTAGTCCAGTGCAACTGAACTATAGACGGCTAACCCTACCTCAATCTTGGCTAGCATCGGCAATTGCAGTGGGATCGCTGTGATAAGCTAACAGTGTTAGTGTCATTAACACGAATAAACATGGATCGACCTTCTCGCTCTGTTCCCCAAGCCGCACAAGCCGCCTATGCAGGGGATTCGTCATACGGACGCACACCGCCGCCTGACTTACCTTCGCTACTGCTAAAAGAGCGGATTATTTACTTTGGGTTGCCTCTTGTATCTCCCGACGAATACAAACAGCAGCTTGGTGTCGATGTCACAGAATTGCTGATCGCCCAACTTTTATATTTGCAATACGAAGATCCCGAAAAACCGATTTTCCTATATATCAACTCCACGGGGACATCTTGGTACACAGGTGATGCGATCGGCTTTGAAACCGAAGCCTTCGCCATCTGCGACACACTTAACTATATCAAGCCTCCCGTGCATACCATTTGTCTCGGACAAGCCATGGGAACAGCAGCGATGATCCTCGCTAGTGGCACTAAAGGTTTCCGCGCCAGTTTGCCTAATGCCACCATCGTCCTGCACCAAGCCCGCCGCCAAACTAGAGGACAAGCCTCTGACTTGCAGATTCAGGCAAAAGAAGTACTGACTAACCGCGAATCAATGCTCAAAATCCTATCCCGTACTACTGGAAAAGCGCCTGAAGTCATTACTAAAGACATGGATCGTATGTTTTACATGACTCCTGAGCAAGCCAAAGAATACGGCTTAATCGATCGCGTACTCGAAAGTACCAAAGACTTGCCCAAAGCAGTTCCTGCGCTTGTTTAGTTAGGAATTACGAATTATCAATTCGTAATTCCTAATTTGTAATTCCTAATTCCTAACCCTTAAATTAAACCTATGCCTATCGGTGTTCCCAGAGTTCCCTATCGCTATCCTGGCGACTCATATACGCAGTGGATTAATATCTACGAGCGTCTTTCAATGGAGCGAATTATTTTTTTGAGCGGTGAAGTTACGGATGGCATGGCAAATTCGATTATTGCTCGCCTGCTTTACTTTGATTCTGAAGATCAAAACAAAGATATCTACATGTATATCAACTCCCCAGGTGGCTCCGTCTCTGCGGGATTAGCGATCTTTGACACGATGCAGCATATCAAGGCTGATGTGACCACAATTTGCGTGGGGCTAGCAGCATCAATGGGTTCATACCTATTAATGGCTGGCGCTAAGGGCAAGCGTTATGCTTTACCTAATGCAAGGATCATGATTCATCAGCCTTCAGGGGGCACAAGAGGTCAAGCTTCGGACATCGAAATTGAAGCAAGGGAAATTATTCGCATTCGGCAAAAACTGAATGAAGAATATGCCAAGCGGACTGGACAGCCTCTAGAAAAGATTGAGCGCGACATGAATCGCGATTACTACATGTCTTCGCAAGAGTCGCTCACCTATGGGTTAATCGATCGCGTACTCGAATCCCCACAATAAGAAGATATGGCGCGAAGCGCCATATCTTCTTTTTTGTATGATCTCTACATTTCAAGTATCCTTGCGAAAGGATACTTTTTTTATTGCGATCGCCATACCAAAGCGCAAGAATTTATGACAAATTCAGAACTACTGCTTAAGCTGCTATTGCAATTGACCGTAATCTTGTCAGTTTGCCGATTAGTTTCTCATGTAGGTAAACGCTACTTAGGACAAACCGATGTCGTCGGTGAAATGTTAGCAGGGATAATGCTTGGTCCATCCCTACTGGGAATAGTCGCACCTGAGCTACAACAATGGCTATTTCCTAAGACTCCAATCATTGCTGAGGCAACGCATTTATACCCAAACCCTTCAATGTCGATTTTGTATGCTCTAAGCCAAATCGGTCTAATGATCTATATGTTTTTGGTTGGCTTAGAGCTAAATACCGATCTATTGAGAAATCGGGCTAGAAGTGCAGGACTGGTATCGATCGCAGGGATTATTACCCCATTTATATTAGGGGCGATCGTCGCTTTAAGCTTGCATGGCAGCAACGGGCTCTTTAGTCCAAATATCACTCCTTGGGCAGCAGCTCTATATATGGGCGCATCAATGTCGATAACCGCCTTTCCCATGCTGGCAAGGATTTTGCAAGAGCGCGGACTAATCAAAACGCAGCTTGGTACTTTAGTTCTTGCCGCAGGATCTTTAGATGATGCGATCGCATGGTGTCTTTTAGCCCTTGTCCTTGCCAGCATCAAAAGTTCAATTAATGTTGCCATTGTTGCGATCGGCGGCACATTAGCTTATGTGCTGTTTATGTGGTTTGTGGGACGAAGAATGCTGCGAGTTTTTAGTTATTGGACGCGCCGCGATGGTGAGGTCACAATCCAGACTTTAACTTTTGTATTTATCATCATGATGTTATGTGCTTATTACACCGATTTTGTAGGAGTTCATGCCATATTCGGGGCTTTTGTATTAGGAACCGTCATGCCGCGCGGGCACTTTGCTGAATCCGTCCATCGACATATGGAGTATCTGGTAACTGCGTTACTCGTTCCCATTTTCTTTGTGTTTTCGGGATTAAATACTCAATTAGGTTTGATAAATACACCTCAGTTATGGGCGATAACTTTGCTAATCATTACAGTCGCTGTTCTTGGGAAAGGAATTGCTTGCACACTTGCAGCGAGATGGTCGGGTGAAGGTTGGCGTGACTCAATGACGGTGGGGGCTTTAATGAATACTAGAGGGATGATGGAATTGATTATTTTAAATATCGGCTTGGAGCAGGGCTTAATCACACCAACATTATTTACAATTATGGTGATTATGGCGATCGTGACAACTTTAATGTGTTCACCATTAATTAATTTTTTAGTGGTTCCCTCTAAAGTATAATCGCGTAGAAAGAGAAGTAGAAAATCTCCCTCTCTTTCTGCTTTGTAAAACTAAATTAACGGAATACGATCGGATCGTCTAGATTTTTACAGAAGTCAATTATGGCTGGCTCACTTTCACTTCCGTCAGCAAATTGAGCTTTAATCCATTGATTGCAAGCTTGATTATTAGTGGAACTATCCCAGATCATCTTGACATTATCCCCTGGTGCAATGCCTGTTCCAATATCGAATGCTCCCCAGCTTTGCTTTGGCTCAGCCACCAACAACTTTTTGATAGTAGAACTGCTACTATTTTTAACGTAGAAATACCACTGATCGGCGGAAGCGGAAGCAACATTTCCCACAAAACTGAACACAAGTAAGCTTGCAGATACTAATAGACCGCGTTTAATTAGCATTTTTAAAATCCCTAAACAGCTTATGTTATGACTATAAACTATAAAATCTCGTTTGCCGTAACCCCTTTAGTTCTTATAACTTTTCTATAACTTTTCTGTAACTTGTAAGTAGATTTATCCGTGACTTTTACTGTTCAATCTATTCAATTTCAATTCTATCGCCTCGCTTTTCGTGAACCATTTCAGACAGCTTTAGGTATATTTTCTCATCGTGAAGGATTTATAATTAAGATTAGCGATCGCCTATCTCATCAAGGAGTTCAGCATATTGGCTTAGGTGAATCTGCACCACTTTATGGTTTTGGTATGGAATCACTTACTGAAACGGAAGAAGTTTTAAAAGAAGCTCAGCGATCGCTAATTAATGCTGAAATTCGGAACCTAAATGATATTGAGAACTTGCTTTCTGACCTTGATAGTAAACCTGCCGCTAAACATGGAATTGAACTGGCATTAATCAATTTACTGTCGCAAGTTCAAGATATTTCAGTTTCACAATTACTAGCTAATTCTGCTTTTAGAGAAGTTCGTGATTGCGTTCCTATTAATGCAGTGATTGGAGCCATCTCTTCTGAGAACGCAGTAGTAAAAGCAAAAGAATATCTAAACCAAGGTTATCGTTGCCTCAAAATTAAAGTCGGTGCTAAGGACTTTAAATCTGATTTGCAAAAAGTGGAAGCAGTGCGATCGCAAGTGGGAAATGATATCCAAATTCGGATTGACGCTAATCAAGCGTGGTCAGTAACCGAAGCGATCGCCAATTTAAAAAGACTAGAATTTTTGCAAATAGAATATGTCGAGCAGCCCGTCGCCGCTTTAGATCTAAAAGGTATGGCGGAGGTCAGAAGATCTCAGTCAATTCTGGTCGCTGCCGATGAATCGGTAAATAATCTCACGCAATTGCAGCAAGTAATTAATGCTCAAGCCGCCGATATTATTATTCTCAAACCAATGGCATTAGGTGGGATCTTAACGGCAAATCACGCGGCAATGATTGCCTTGAGAGCAGGATTAGATGTGGTGGTAACAACGACCATTGATGGAGCGATCGCCCGTCAAGCAGCTTTCGATCTAGCCGCCGCTTTACCAATTACGCGAGCTTGTGGATTAGCCACAGGGCAATTACTGATAGAAAATTAGAGAGAGGCGGCGTAAAGCGCCGCCTCTCTCTAATTTTCTATTTATTGTTTCTCGCGGCGAGATGTGCCCGAATCTTGGAAAATTTGGATGGCGTTAAGAGGATCGCTAATGAAATTACCCGACCGATTAACCTTTTGTGGAGCAGCGTTGGAATTACCAGGAACAACTGGCTCGATCGCCTCAACATCAAGATTAATCTTTTGAATTTTGAGATTAGAATTTGGTAATTCTTGACTTGGTGAAAACTGATCGGTATTTGTTGGCGAGATCGGTTTTCCTTGAGCAGGACGTAATTGATCGGCATCGCCTTTATGTGGCTGGCTCGACTGTTGTGCCCATGCAGGACTCGTTGTAATACTAGCGATCGCCATAATTACGAACATTGAAAGTTGAGAAATATATTGATGATGTCTGTTCATAAATTCCTCGCTTTAACTGTCACGGATTTCAGCTACATAATTATTAATTATATTCCTAGAGTTTAGGCGCGTTGGAAAGTGCCACTACTAATCTTTAGGTTTAATCGCATTTTTAAAGCCTAGGACCAACAAAATATTAGTAATGGTTAAAAATGACTCAGCGCTACCATGTAGCCAGTCAACATTGGCTAAGGTCTCGCCATAGTGTGACTGAGCATAAAGTCCTGCGGGGATTGTAATCGCCACAAAAACTAATGTGCCATAAAATCCCCAAAGACCTAGTTTGGGAAATTGCCCAGATTTAGTCGCAAACCACAGAAAAGCAAGATAAGGAAATAGAGATAATCCGAATATAGTTTCTTTAGTCATAGTTGCTCAGGGTTTTGCGATTTAATAAAGAACCAATTTTTGTGGCGCGGCGGAGCCGCGCCACAAAAATTGGTTCTTTATTTTACTGCACGTCCTTCAGCGTCATCCCTATCATTGAGATCTTGCGATTTTCCAAATAAAATAAGCGGCGATCGCCAAAGTGCAATTACCAATCAGTGTCATCGCAGCTTGAACTGTTACTAGCCATTCCAACGCAACTATATTGTCAAAAAAATGCCAAGTCACAGCACACATAGCACTAACTAGAGCAGGAAACATCGCCCATGCTAAGCCTCGCCAACCGCAAGCAGGATGCAGCTTGTCATACTTCCAAATTAGCCAAATTGCTAAAGCCCACTCAATGACACTAGAGATATGAATTACCCATGTGGGCAAAGATAAAACATGCATTATTAATTGTTTTGGTTAATGTTTTGTGTCTCGCATCGCTAAAAATTCGCGAATTTGCCGATCGCTTGGTTGCCCAGAGGTCGCGCCCATATCCAATGTCGTCAAAGCTCCTGCGGCGCACGCATAGGCGATGGCTTCATTGGCAAATTTAGGATCTTGCAAATGCGTCAGGGGACGATGATAAATTTTATGAATAAATGCTGCCAAAAAAGCATCTCCAGCACCAGTCGTATCGGTGGAGTAAACTGGAAAAGCTGGATGTTTTCCTTGCTTCTCACCCAAATAATAGCGACAATCTTTATCGCCATTGGTGATCAGAATTCCTTCAAGATGACTATAGGCTTGAGCGATCGCGGCAGGACTAGTTAACCGAAATAGCAACTTAGCTTCATCTTCAGTCATTTTCAGGAAATCAGTATACTTCAGTAAAACTGGTAACAGCTTGATTACCTGCTCAGGATTTTGCCAGAACATGGCTCGCCAGTTAACATCAACTACCACCCGCACAAAATTCTGTTCCGCAAGTTTCAGCGCTCGACCGATTGCCCTAGATGTCTGCGGATTAGACAAACCCAAGGTTCCTAATACCAAAAACTTGGCATCAGTAAATAAATGTGCGGGCAAATGTTCGGCAGACATTAGGGTGTCAGCGAATACTGTCTCAGAATCACCATTAAAGCGACTGAAACTGCGATCGCCATTGGCATCACGAGTAACATATACCTCGCGAGTGATAGATTCAGGATGCACTTGCACTCCTGAAGTCTCTACACCTGCTGCCCCCAATTGCTTGAGCAAATCAGTTCCTGCCGCATCTTGACCAACGCAGCTAATTAAGCTAACTGGTGTCCCCAATTTTGCTAAGCCACAGGCTACGTTAGCGGGTGCTCCCCCCAAATATGGCTTCCAAGAGCTAACTTGCTCATAGGGTAAGCCGATATCTTCAGCTATTCGATCAATTAGGACTTCGCCAAGGCAAATTACACGAGGCATAGGCGGGCTTTATGGCAGTTTAGACTTTCGCGCTTCAATGATAGCAATAGCCGAATCCACTTTATCAGGGAATACTACAACTAAGCTACTTTGAGGGGCGATATCTAAGGCTGCTGTGAGGGCTTCCGCTTCATCAAGAATTGTAATGCAAGGAATGTTGCTGTTTACTTCTCCGACTCCCTGACGTAAGAGATCGGCAACGACGCGGGGGCTTCGTCCTCGTAAATCTTTATCTTCTTTAATAAAAATGCGGCTAAACATATTTGCGGCTAGCTGCCCTAGCTCAATAATGTCCTCATCGCGCCGATCTCCAGGTGCGCCAATAACCCCAATACTTTCACCATTCCACTTCTGGATAAAATCAGCGATCGCTTTAAACCCAGCAGGATTATGAGCATAATCGACCAGCGCATGAAACTTGCCAAGGTCAAACAAATTCATCCGCCCGGGAGTCTGCTCACTAGAAGCAATAAATGTAGACAATCCTTGGCGGATCTGCTCAATTTCTACATCCTGTGCAAAAGCAGCTAAACTTGCGGCTAAAGCATTTTGAATCATAAAGGCAGCGCGACCACCAAGGGTTAACGGCACATTTACTGCCTCTTCAACTCGCAGTTTCCAATCACCTTTCAAAATAGTTAAAAAGCCATTTTCATACACTGCTGCCAATCCGCCTTGGGATATATGGGATTGGATAAGAGCACTGTCAGGATTCATGCTGAAATAGGCAACATTTGCCGTGACCTCTTTAGCCATTGCTACAACTAAAGGATCGTCAGCATTAAGAACAGCATAACCACTTGGCAAAGTCGTCCTAACAACTACACTCTTAAGTTGAGCTAGATCTTCAACCGTGTCAATATCACCAATACCAAGGTGATCGGCTTGCACGTTCATGACTACCCCAACATCGCTGCCATTATAGCCTAGCCCAGAGCGCAGAATGCCACCCCTTGCTGTTTCCAAGATGGCAACTTCAACAGTGGGATCGCGCAGAATTACTTGGGCGCTGTAAGGACCTGTAGTATCACCTTTTTCAACTAGGTATTCACCGATATAAATGCCATCAGTGGTAGTGAAGCCAACCCTTTTACCAGTCTGTTTGAAAATATGAGCAATCAGTCGCGTAGTGGTGGTTTTGCCGTTTGTACCCGTGATTGCCAAGATGGGAACTCGTGACGACGAACCTGCTGGAAATAGCATCTCGATTACAGGTGCTGCCACATTGCGGGGTGTGCCGATACTAGGAGCAGTATGCATTCTAAATCCCGGTGCAGCATTGACCTCAACGATCGCCCCATCAGTTTGACGCACAGGTAATGAGATATCCTCAGTCACAAGATCGATGCCTGCAATATCGAGACCAATAATTCGAGCCACTCGCTCAGCTAGCCAAATATTTTCTGGATGAATCTCATCGGTGCGATCAACGGAAACACCTCCTGTACTTAGATTTGCAGTTGCTTTGAGATAGCAAATTTGACCTTTTGGAGGTACAGACTCTAGGGTGAAACCCTGTCTGACGAGAATATCTAAGCTCGTACGATCAATTTCAATGCGGGTCAGAACATTGTCATGACCATCACCACGACGGGGATCTTGGTTAGTAATTTCAATTAGTTGGGAGATCGTGGAGACTCCATCCCCCGTGACATTAGCAGGAACACGTTCGGCAACTGCGACAAATTTGCCATTAATGACGAGGATACGGTGATCGCGTCCCGTATGAAATCTCTCAATAATTACTTCTTCGGATACTTCTTGCGCCATGTCAAAGGCAGCAATCGCCTCCTTGACAGTGCGAACGTCAATAGTGATTCCCCGCCCGTGATTACCATTGAGGGGCTTAATTACAATGGGAAATCCGCCAACTTCAGCGATCGCGTCTTCTAGATACTTAGGCGATCGGATCGTAGTTCCTCTCGGCACGGGAATTCCCGAATCCCGTAAAATCTGTTTTGTCCCCTCCTTATCACAAGCCAGCTCTACAGCCAAAATTCCTGTTTTATTAGATAAGGTTGCCTGAATTCGGCTTTGATTCACCCCATAGCCGAGTTGAATCATGGCACGACTACCTAGTTCTAACCAAGGAATATTTTGAGCTTTTGCTTCAGCTACGATTGATTCTGTGCTTGGACCTAATTGACCATCAAGACGAATATCTCTTAAATCCTTAAGATCTTCTTGCAACTCGGTAGTTGCATAGCCTCCTGTTTCTAAAATACTGGTACAAATCCTTACCGCTGCGCGAGCGGCATAGCGTCCTGCCTGCTCAGTTTGATACTCAAATACAACTTGATAAATATTATTTTCAACGGTCGGTCTGACTGCGCCAAAATCAACCTTCATGCCAATATAGCCTTGGAGAGCGATCGCGATATCTTTGACTATTTCAGCCAAAAAATCAGCGTCACTAATATCTGTTCGCTGAGCAATATCTTTACCCGCTAAACTTGGCAAGACCTTACATAGATTTTGATAAAAGCTAGTACGTTGTACTTGAAAACCCTCTAAATCTAATCGCACAACTACAAGCTGGTGTCGTTGGATACTCCAATAGTTTGGACCACGTAATGTCTGGATTTTGAGAATTTTCATAGTCAAGCTTTTTAAAGGTGCATCCAATGCCTAAATGTCCAGTGTCTAATCCTAGCGATCTTGTGGATCAGGATTTTGTATAAATTAAACCAAAATTAGGTTGCTTAACCATAATTAATAGCGCAGTTATCATTATCAACACCAATATTTGAGCTTTTAGTACTGTAGGCAATTAAAGCCCAAATATATCATTCCTAAGTCCTTTGCGGATTTTCGGGTTTATAGAAGATTGCGCCCTTCGGCGCAATCTTCTATACACCATTTAGGATTGCCACATTGGTTTTATATCAAAGTGTCTCATCAGTATGTTGATGCTGTGTCAGGGTTTCAATTCTGCCTGGAATCGGTTTTTGTGTAGGTTGTAAACCTGATAACATTCGCGAAAGTTGTAAGCCATCAAGTACAGGCTTTGTCTCACGGATTTTGTGCCATACAGATCTTGCCATCAACAAAGAATGACCTTGACGTTGAGCTTGAATACTTTCTAAATAATCCTCGCGCTCAGGTTGGTAGTCAGCCGAAGACAGTTGCAAACTAGCGTGGTCAGGAGATTGATTGATTACAATCTGAGCAATTTGCGAAGTTAGCTCAGGATAGAGCCATGTATACGCTGGATGCACTGTAAGCTGACAATGATGAACTAGCTTTTCGTCCTGTTGATGGGCTGTAGGACGCTGCAACAACAAATAAAAGTAACCGATCGCTGCTTTGCGTTGGGGTTCGTAGACGTAGCCCGATACATCCTGCAAATGATTGATTAATAACGAGCCATGATTAACAAGCTTGTCAATCGTTTTCGTCCGAAAATCATCGACATTGAGGTCGTACACTTGACGGATTTGAGGGGGCATCGCGGCGGTGTCAAGTTGATAAAGCAAGCCCGCATCAGCATTACTTACGGGCATCAAATTGGGAAGATCGGGAGAATGCTGGGCGAGTTCTTGCAGTTTTGCAGTACCAACTTCCCAGTCTGTAAATTGGGCAAGGGGTTGAAAGCCATTTTGGCGATAGAGAGCGATCGTGTCTTTTTGATTAATATCAACTTGCAGTACCCAAGTTCTTGCTTCCAAGCAGGATTCTAAGCAATAGCGAATTAGTTGTGTGCCGACATTGTGCTGACCGTTTTGGGCTTCGGGTAAAACGACAACGCGATCAATTTGCCAAGTACTGCTGTTGTTGTTAAAAGGTGAGACCCTAATAAACCCTTGGATAATTCCATTGCATTCGGAAACATAAGCTCTTACATAGGGCTTAAGTAGAGTTTGAACTGGTGCGGGCAACCAACTAGCCAGTTGATGCAAGCTAATCTTTTGACGGCTGCGACAGCCACTAAGATCGCTGACTGCAATTTGAGCCAAATCGCTAGGTGAAGCAAAGCGCTGAATAAATTCCAAATCGCGATGCTGGAGGGGACGAATTATATTACCAAGCACTGGAAATGGTTGCATAACTGCTCGTGCTAGAGAATGAAATGGGACGTAACTGGCAAATGACTAAATCGAACTAGAAAAATAAAATCGTAAATGTAACGTAAAAATGTTGCAATGTTGCGATCGCTGGCTTAAATAAAAAAGCTGACCTTTACCTTGGAATTTGTAAAGGCAAAGATTTAAATTCTATAGCTTGGTTTGAGATAGGTATCAAGCTGAATTAAAAGTAATAGCGACTATAAGATTTAAAAAATCAGTTGCTACAATTTTAATACATATCTATAGCAATAAACCCAAAAAACAGAGGGGGCACTCAGTGCCCTCTCTGTTTTTTGGGTTTAACAGGAGAATGTACGATGTTGTAAACATGGCATCTGGCGGCGAATTTGATCGATCCGTGAGGGTTGGATCTCTGCGATCGCCACACCTGTGCGATCGCCAGCATCAGCTAGTACAATGCCCCAAGGATCGATGATCATCGCATGTCCGTGGGATTGACGACGAGGTGTATGCATACCCACCTGAGCAGGAGCAATCACGTAGCTCGTATTTTCAATTGCTCTTGCTTGCAATAAAACTTGCCAATGGTCTTTACCTGTAAAAGCAGTGAAGGCAGCGGGTACAAACAACACATTTGCTCCATTTTGAGACAAATGGCGATATAGCTCAGGAAATCTCACGTCATAGCATACCGATAAACCTAGATTTCCATACTTTTCCGAATGGTAGACTGGTGGAGCCTCTGAACCAGCAAGAATAGTTGCCGACTCATGATAGGTATTACCATCGGGAAGGTTGACATCGAATAAGTGCATTTTGCGATAACGGGCCAGTTCTTCACCCTCACGCCCAATCAGCAAAGCTGTGTTGTACATCTTGATTGCTGATGAATTATTGGGCGTAGGTACTGGTACAGGAAACCCACCCCCAAGTAATAGGATTTGATATCGTTGAGCGATCGTGATTAGGAACTTTTCGCTCTTCTCTGCAATTTCTGTAGATAGTCTTGTCTTTTCAATTTCATCACCCAAAAACGAAAAGTTTTCAGGCAGACAAACTAATTCTGCACCTCGATTCACTGCCAGTTGGATCAAATCTTCTGCTTGAGCAAGATTTTTGTCTACATCAGAGACACTGGTCATTTGTACGGCGGCCGCCAAATATGACTTCATTTCAATCCTTAAAACTTTCCCACATAAATCAGATGTGCTGTGAAGCACGTAATCTAGATTACCGTGCTAAGCGCTACGCTCTTAACTTAAACACAGATTATTTTAAAACCACTCGC
>CAIJEA010000254.1 GCA_903819605.1 uncultured cyanobacterium
CCGCTTGTAAATCGCGATCGCTATAGCAGTACTGAGCATTTTGACCACGTTCCAATTTATATAGTGGAGGACACCCAATATAGATGAACCCGCGATCCAAAAGTTCCCTCTGATAGCGATAGAAGAAAGTCAAAAGCAAAGTACGGATGTGCGCTCCGTCAACGTCAGCATCAGCAAGCAGAATGATTTTGTGATAACGCAGTTGTGACTCATTAAAGTCTTCGCCTTTAATGCCCAGACCGCAACCAGTAATCAGTGCTTGGATTTCATTGTTCTTATAAATCTTGCTATCATCGGCTCTTTCAATATTGAGAACTTTACCACGCAATGGAAGGATTGCTTGATAGTGGCGATCGCGTCCTTGCTTGGCACTTCCACCTGCGGAATCTCCTTCAACGATAAAGATCTCTGACAACTTGGGGTCGCGAGAACTACAATCGGCAAGTTTTCCTGGCAAAGTGGAAGACTCTAGAGCCGATTTACGCCGAACTAGTTCGCGGGCGCGACGAGCAGCTTCAGCAGCATTAAAGGCTTGTAGCGCTTTTTCAATGATGGAAGTAGCAACGGCGGGATGGAACTCTAGATACTCATTGAGAACTTCGCCAACAAAGGAATCCACAATACCACGTACTTCAGTGTTACCTAACTTTGTTTTAGTTTGTCCTTCAAATTCAGGATCGGTAACTTTGACGGAAATTACTGCTGTTAAGCCTTCACGAACATTTTCCCCAGCAAGATTAGACTCACCCTCTTTGATCTTTTTCAGTCTCCGCGCCGTAGCATTCATCGTGCGGGTGAGAACTGTTTTTAGACCTTCTAGGTGAGTACCACCATCGATAGTGCGAATGTTATTTGCAAAGCCAAGAACGTTATCATTGTAGGAGTCAATACACCATTGCAGTGCAACTTCAACAACAACATTATCGCGTTCACCATTCACATAAATAATGTCAGGGTGAATTGGTTCCTTATCGCGGGTCATGTAGGCGACATATTCGCGAATACCACCTTCATAGCAATAGATATCAGTGCGAAGTTCTTCACCACGGCGATCGCAATACTCGATTTTTACACCAGCATTGAGATAGGCAAGCTCTTTGAGGCGACTAGCGAGAATATCGTACTCAAATTCGGTTTGGGTTGTAAAAATTTGAGCATCAGGCTTGAAACGCACCTGCGTACCGCGCCTTGTTTCCTTACTCTTGCTAGGAATTAGATCGCTAACAGGAAAACCACGTTCATATCTTTGGGTATAGACCGTATCTAACCGCCATACTGATACCTCGACCCATTCCGATAGGGCGTTAACTACGGAAATACCAACACCATGCAGACCACCTGATACTTTGTAACCACCATCGCCAAATTTACCACCAGCGTGAAGGACAGTTAATACAGTTTCGAGGGCAGATTTGCCTGTCTTGGGATGAATATCAATGGGAATACCACGCCCGTTATCGGAGACCTGTACGGAGCCATCGGGTAGAAGCTCAACTAAAATGCGATCGCAATGTCCCGCAAGGGCTTCGTCTACACTGTTGTCAACAACTTCAAAAACAAGGTGATGTAATCCTTTTGGTCCAGTTGTACCGATATACATCCCAGGACGTTTCCGAACCGCTTCGAGACCTTCTAGTACTTGGATCTGATTGGCATTGTAAGTTTCAGTAACGATCTCAGGCATGAAGGTAAACAACTCCAGAAATATGACGCATTTGTGAGTAATTTTTAGGTTGCTCTTGATGATGCTTTAGGATGTGTTTTGAGTTAAGATTCAAAAACGCTATACCATTATAGCTTAAAAGCCTTACAGATATATCAAAACCATCTCAGATTAAGTTTTTATATGCCTCATCAAGATGCAAAAAACACAAAAAACAGATGGAGTGTTAAGCACTCCATCTGTTTTTTGTGTAGAAAAGATTTTATTTTAGCGATCGGTACAAGCCCAAACAGCAATCTCACAGCTAGCGTTACCACATTGAGTAAGGGCATCTGCTTTAGCTGCTGATTCGTCAGCATTCCAAGCCCAACCCAAGGAACCACCACCTTTAGCAACAGCACCACAAGCATTAGCAAACCAGACTTTGACCGAGCAGTTACTGCCACATTGAGAAAGTGCAGCTTCCTCTGCTTCTGCTTGACTGTTGTAGTTGTAAGCATAACCATAGGCATCATTAGAGCCAGTTGCTACTGCGCCATACTTATCCCCAGCTAATGCTGCTCCCGCCCCAAATCCCTCAACTAATAGAAAAGTGGCTGCAATAAATCCTAGATACTTTTTCATAATTTCTCCAAATTTTAGATATTGTGAGTTTTACTCTTAGTGTTTTAGCTGAGATGTGTCGTTACTATTTCCATATATGAAATGCTACCCCCATTTGTAGTAAATTCTAGCGTCTTAAAAAACTTTGAGCTTAGCCAAGGGTTGTAAGTAGCTGCCGTAGAAGACTCGCCACAAAAAAATCGGTTCTTTTAACCCTAATGCATTTGGACAAGCCCACAGGTTTAACTTCTGGTAAGATCGTTCATATGAAAATTTTAGGAATTGACCCAGGGTTAGCAATTGTTGGATTTGGCTTAATTGAGGTCGAAAAACATAAGTCCCCAAAACTATTAGAATTTGGCACGATCGTTACGCCGAAGCAAACACCGATAGGCGATCGCCTTAAGACTATTTATGAAGATATGCATACGCTAATCGAGCAGTTTCAACCGCAAGTGGTGGGAATGGAAAAGCTGTTCTTTTATCGCATGGGAAACTTGGTGAACGTGGCGCAGGCTAGGGGCGTAATTGTCCTAGTGCTAAACCAACACAATATCGAACCGATTGAGTTCTCGCCACCGCAAATTAAGCAAGCACTGACTGGTCATGGCAATGCTGATAAAAGTGATGTGCAGGAAGCGGTTAAACGTGAATTAAGCCTTGATGCGATTCCGCGTCCTGATGATGCTGCCGATGCGATCGCGGCGGCTCTCACTTGCTGGCTGATTGCTTAACCCAGTATTGTAAGGTGGCGCGAAGCGCCGCCTCACAATACTGGGTTTCTATGGCTATACTATCAAAGCTACTAAGTTCTTAAAACATGCAAGATACTGCTGACTATACCTGTGCTTTCTGTGGAGAGACTAATACGACGTTTATTGATATAAGCGCAGGATCGCAGCAGTCCTATGTCGAAGATTGTCAAGTGTGCTGTCAGCCTAACGTGTTATTCGTGCAGATTGACGAAGATACTCTCGATATTGAAATTAATAGTGAGCCAGAAAGTTAAGCCCACTAAACCAAAAATACAGAGAGGCGGCGCGAAGCGCCATCTCTCTCTATTTTTGGTTTAAATTAGCAATTTCGGTGGAATTGATAGGAACAAAATTCCATTACTAGTCCAAGGTTGAGTTTCAGGCAAAACTAAGCCAATAAGCCCTGCTTTTTTTAAAACCAATACACCTTTAGACTCTCCCCAAATCAGCATTTCTGCCCAACTACTTAGATCGGGTTCATGACCAATGATGCCTAAAGAAGCTTTCGCAGGTTGAGGATGGTTCGACAACCATTCAGCAAACCAAGACAACCACTTTTCAAAATCGCCTTCGGGAGCTAGTTCTGATGATGGATCAACGGAACATTCAGCAAAGACATTAGCAAAAATTTCAGATGTTTGCTGAGCACGAACTAAGGGGCTCGTTTGTAGCAAGTCAAAGCGTAAACCTAAATCATAAAGGCGTTTGGCAACCTGCTTCGTTTTTTTACGTCCTTCATCAGATAGCGGTCGCTGTGAATCATCTTCATAGGTTCCGCGCTCTTCCGCAATGCCATGACGAATTAAATAAAGACTAGGCATTGACTAACAATCCTTCTAGTAATCCTTCAAATAAAGCTTTACCATCAGTGCCGCCCAAAATCCCTTCGGCGGCGCGTTCGGGGTGAGGCATCATGCCAATCACATTACCTTGCTTGTTGCAAATACCTGCAATATTGCCTAGCGAACCATTAGGATTTGACTCTTCTGAAACATTGCCGATCGCGTCACAATAACGGAAGACGATTTGATTGTTGTCTTCAAGTTCGTTGAGCGTGTCGGCATCGGCAAAATAGCAACCCTCACCATGGGCGATCGTCAAGGTAATAATTTGTTGCTTTTGGTATTTCTGGGTAAATGCTAGATCATTACGCTCAACCCGCAAAGGCACGCGATCGCAAATAAAATGCAAATCACGATTTCGTACCAATGCTCCTTGCAGCAAGCCTGACTC
>CAIJEA010000255.1 GCA_903819605.1 uncultured cyanobacterium
ACCTAAAGTACCTTCTCCAAGCTCTTCACAAAAGCCGAATCCCGATCGCACGATAATTTCAAATACTCAGTAGCACTAGTCATCGCCATATACAACAACCTTGCTTCATCCGCGATCTCTTAGGCTTCTTGTGAAAAACTATAAGCAGCATTTCCACTAGAACGGATGTTAATAATCTTTACAGTAGTTGGTTTTGAGTGCTAAGTAGGCGGCGCAAGTTTTGTTTTTTATTCGACCGAGTTATTTAGTTATTATTGGATTTTTTCATACCCAGATGGGCATTCTGGTTCTGGTTGGAGAACAAATTTGGGAGGCATCTGGCGAGTAGGTTTCAGACTCGCACACATTATGGCAAATGTGTAAGCCTCTGGAGAATTAGGAGTTTGGGAAACATACACCAGTCCCGTATATGATTTTAATCCATCTTTCTTTGCAAGACCGATATTCTGAACTGCCTTAGTACTATTGAGAACAACAATTTGATATTTGTAATTTTCAGTCTCAGGAATAATGCCACTTCCTAGATCGACAAGTTTACTTGTAAAGTAGTTTTTTTCCAGAAAGAAAGCTTGCTGAGCGCGATTCAATGTCCCAACATAATTTTTTGCTTCGCTCTGTTTTATTGGATACGAACGAACTTGAGGACTTGTAATCTCAATGTCTTTAGGCAAATTAGTATCATTGGAAATACGATTGAGAAATAGAGAATTGGGTAAAAAGAATCCTCCCAAAATATTGTCTGAATGTTTAGAGGCGATCGCGGATTGTAACGTATAACGATCCAAACCTAAAGCACCTTCTCCAGTCTCTCCGCAAAAGTCGAATCTCGATCTCAAGACAGTCAAATAGAGATTAAAAAGAATGCCACTCTCCACATCTAATGTAATCATAGGGTTGAGAAGCAAGATTTCCATCTGCAAGTTTCTGGAAAACCCGATTAATTCTAGGTTCTCCTTTTTTGCACAGAACTAAGACTCCAACCTCTGACGGTAGTTTCAAGCGATATTGAAAAAGTGCAAAGTTTGCTAGCCTTAGTTGGTTTAATTGCGGGGATTGCTGGCTGGAATCTCTTACAGTACGATCGTAAATATCGCAATTCACGTAATAGTTATGATTCGGATTTGGATAAGCTGGCCCTACTGGACGGAAAATATTATTAAGTTTTGGTTCTCCAGAAGTTAGACATTCCAGTAATACTCCGTCCTTGGCTTCTAAGGTAAGAGCATATTGGGCTTTCCTCAAGATCCAACCATTAGCAGGATGCATCTTATCAAGTCTTGTCCCTGCTTTAGCTGGATTTGCGGACAAGACTAGTCCTGCAATAAGAAGATAAATATAGGTGCAGATTCTGAGATTGAATTTATATAAAAATGAGAGTCGATGCTTTTGTTTATTCATAACAAAATTTAACTACCCCAGTTTCAATTCAACTATTTTTGAAACAATCTAAGTAATATAACAGGCTTTTGGAAGGTTATTTAGCTCTCAACAATCCCCCTCTCCAACCTCTTCACAAAAGCCAAATCCCGATCGCAACTCACCTCTAAATACTCAGTAGCTCTAGTCATCGCCACATACAACAACCTTGCTTCATCCGCGATCGCATGAGACTGATTGGGCATAAATCCAACATCAAGAATAAACACCACTGGAAACTCTAGACCTTTGCTGCTGTGCATCGTTAGCAATTTCACGCTTTGCGCTTCTGGCTGGTAACGCTTGCTGTTACTGTCTTCGTTCAACCATTCCACAGGAATATCGACATTTTTCAAAGCATGGCTCAGCGATTGCCCCATGAAGTCCGAACTATACAAGATCGCCATGTCATTCCAAGCTAAACCGCGATATTCGTAGAGGCGATCGCAAATATGTTTTGTCTCTGCCGAGAAACTAGACAATCTCGTAAATTTCGGCTTTGCGCCATGTCTACCCACACTCTGCGGTTTCATGAGAACGGGACTATCTTCTTCGCTATCTTCTGTCGGCTGCATGATGTTCTTGGCGAACTCGTAGGCAAAGCTCAAAATCTCTTCAGTATTGCGATAGTTGAGTTTGAGAATAGTCGTCTGTCCCTGTGCTTTTATTCCCACACTGGCAAAACTAAATTTACCCCGTCCTCTCCTTTCATAGTTGCGGGGTCAACCATCTGCACTAAGAGATTGAACCAAGTCGGTTTGAAGTCGTGACATTCATCGAAAAGTACCGCACCATATTTGCCCTTGGGTATCTTCTCTTCATTTACCCCTAGAACCACTTGCTGAACTAATTGACCGAAAAACTCTCGTCCTTGGTAATTAGGGCTTACTGAAAAAGCAATTAGGTGGTAAGTAGGTGGTAAGGAGAGAAAGCAGACTTTTTAGAAGTCAAGATAGGAAATTGCCAAGAGATAGTAGAAAAGGTGAAACCCACCTTGTCAAAGGTCAGAAAAAGGCGTTGCCTGCCCAACATAAACCAAGAAAAAAATAAAAAAGTAAGCTGCTTGAGCAGTGCTTCCAAATTCATTACCAAAAAGGGATAGCGATCGCTGTTTCCGAAGTATTTGCTAACTTGGTCATGACGCGATATAAACTGAACCGTCGTTTAGCCTGTCCAAACTTACCTTCAATTTGATTGCGAACCTTAGCATCTTCGAGAGTTTGCTTGCGAATAGCCTCCAAATCATCGACTACAGGTCTGCCCAAAGGCGGAGCCGTAATCCGTATACCCAGATTTCGACAACCTGACTTACCTCTGACGATCGGACGCACATGCGGTTGAGTAATACTGACGATGCGGTCGTCTATGCGATGACAACCTTGCTCGTACATCAATTGTTGTTGCCGATATACTTCACTGACGACTAGTAAGTTCCGATAGAGATTTTTCTT
Organism: uncultured cyanobacterium; assembly: GCA_903819605.1. GTDB lineage: Bacteria > Cyanobacteriota > Cyanobacteriia > Pseudanabaenales > Pseudanabaenaceae > Pseudanabaena. The sequence goes on from CAIJEA010000255.1 coordinate 2,868, forward strand.
CAATTCCGATAGCTTTGCCCCTGCGGCAATTAGGGTGTCAAGTTTCCGTTTGTTCCCTTGCTTGATTCAATAGGTTGATGTCTGTGGGATAGCGGATGTCGGCTGGCGCGACTGTTGCATCTAGCAGCAATTTTCCTTGGTTTGCTGGTTCTGTTTCTTTCTGTTCCTTTTCTACATTCGTTTCTTCTAACTTCTCGTCTTTCTTGTTCTGCTTTTCTTCTAACTCTTTTTGTCCTGTTTCTTTGGGA
>CAIJEA010000256.1 GCA_903819605.1 uncultured cyanobacterium
AAGAAATTTTTGATGCTATGGATACCTTTGATATTTCTGAACCTATTCAAGAAGTTGAAGAAGATCCTTTTACGTCAGGATTTGCGATCGCAGCAGAGCCAGAAATTCAAAACATACAAATATCTGAGCCAGAGGAAGAAGGATTTTCTCTTGATTTTGCAGAAAGCTTGTTGACAAGTGATGATTTAGTGGAATCAGATAATATCTTGGATGATTCTAGCTTTATTCAAAATAGCGAAGAAATTTTTGATGCTATGGATACCTTTGATATTTCTGAACCTATTCAAGAAGTTGAAGAAGATCCTTTTACGTCAGGATTTGCGATCGCAGCAGAGCCAGAAATTCAAAACATACAAATATCTGAACCAGAGGAGGAAAATTTAGAAACGAATTTCCCTTCACTATTGGATAGAATTACCGACGATGAGGTTGCTGATTCGATATGGGAACCTGAAGCAGTTATTTATAATATGCCTGAAGAGCAGGAAGATATATCTGAAGGTGAAATCTCTGATACGTCGGATCTGACCGAAGATCTTGATTTGCCAACATATTCCTCGGAGACTTTACAGGCTGATGATACTTTATTAGATGAGATATTTGATGTTGTCATAACTGATGAATTAGATGGAGAATCGAATGCATTTGGCGCAGAAGAATTATCTGTAGCGACCATGGATGATTCGTGGGGTGATTTAGGATTGCTTGACGTACCATCTAGAGAATTTGTGGTTGATGCCTCTGAAGATATCTCTGCTCAGCTATTAACAACAGTCCCTCCAGACAACATTTTCGATACATCTAAAGAATTTACAGAACCTGATATCGAACTAAGCGAATTTAGTGAAACAATAGTTCCTGAAATTTCTACCTCACCCAACATCCTAGATTTTGAAGAATCCTCAATTTTTGATTCACAGTCAAACGACTTAAATTCAGAATTTTCTGAGGATTCTTTAGATATCATGCCATCTGAAATTAATGATATAAGACTTGCATCAGAACTTACTGAATCAATACCCGATCTTTCACTCGATTTTTCAGATGATTGGCTTCAAGAGATTAATAACGATGAAGATGGTCTATCTTCAGAAACTTCATCAGAATCATCCTACAGATTTGCTGACAATTTGCTAGATAGTTTAATGGAAGAATCTGATGAGGAGATTCCCGATTTGTCTATGGATTTATCAGGTTTATCCCTAGATGATGATGACCTATCGCTTTCTGGTGAAGCTTCTGTCGATCTGAAAACTGAGGCTAATAATTCTTTGGAAAGCTCATCTGAAGATAGTCATGCTAGGGATAGCGAATCTCAATTCGACTTTGATTTCTCCGTATTTAACGAGATTGAAGATTTAGGCTCAATTAAGGATACTGAAGATTCAATTGTTACGGCGCGTGCAGAAATTGATGACTTTCTTTCAGGTGCATTGGGGATTGAGGAATTCGGTGATGAAAGTCCTCAATCAAAAGTTGAAGAGATTAACGCATTAAAAACTAATACTAATCAGCCAAAGCAGGACAAGCCAGTTATTAATGAAGCTTAAAACCTAAGGAATAAACTTCGCAAACTTTACAGATAAAAGCTAGGAAAAAGTGGGTAACTCAATAGTCCTCTTTTTCCTAGCTTTTATTATTTTTGACATTGTTGCGAAGCGCACTCAAAGGTAGTAACACAAAGATGTATGTTGTCATTATCACGGGTAGAATAATTAGGGACTTAGTTGTTACCAAATCGTAAATTCTTTTACCTGTAATATTCTTACATTGTTAAACATCGAAAGATATGGCAAACAAACCTCACTTTTCGCGCAAGAAATCTAATGCAAAAAAAAAGAGGAAGGCTGCCGTAGTTGCTGCCCCAATATCCAGACAAGCTTCAAATAAAAGTAGTTGGTTAAATAATTTACCAATCAGTGCCAAGATTCTCTTTGCAATTAGTTCAACGAGTTTGTTATCTCTGATTGGTTTTGCGAGCGCATCTTTGTACTTGAGTAGCACTCTCACGCCACTTGTGAATCAAGATGCCCAAAAACTGTTGTCTAATGCCACATTGTTTGTATTTGGCTTAGGTTTTATCGTGGTTGTGATTAGCTCCTTAGTTGGTTTGGTTATTGGCAATACTCTCAGCAAGCGCATTCGGGCACTTGAGGAGATTGCCAGACAATATGCCGATGGTAACTTCGGAGCAAAAGTAGATATTGGTGCAAAGGATGAGATTGGGCGATTAGCAGATGTATTTAATCAAATGACTTCTAATCTTGCCCAGAACAAGCAAGATTATTCTGCCGCACAGATTGAAGCAGAATTTCAAAACAATATTTTTCAGGATGAAATTTCCCATCTGCTGGATGTAGTGTCAGAACTGGAATTAGGAGATCTGACTGCAAAGGCTGAGGTTAGTCCCCATGCCACAGGTTTGATTGCAGATACGCTTAATCGCTTATCAGAGCAACTTGCAGAAGTTCTAGCGGCTGTGTTACAGACCGCAAAGCAGGTAACTCTGCGTACAGATCGCCTTGAACAATTGGCAATATCTGTATCTCAAAATGCTGAGCAGCAAGAAGCCTTGGTCGTGCAAGCACGTTTGGGGATTGAGGATGTGAACCAATTGGCTCAAGATGCATCTCAACAAGCGATCGCAGCCAATAGGGCTGTTCAAAGGGTGCGATCTGCGGTGCGACAGGGTGAAGAACAAGTTATTTATCTAACGGCTTCAATCGATTCTCTACAGGCAGCAACGGTTCAGATGGTTCAAAGGATCAAAAACCTTGGAGAGTTCGTAGCATTGGCAAAACAGTTTGTTTTGGATCAAAAACGATTAGCGTCGCTAACGCAGGTTTTGGCAACCAATGCCTCAATGGTAGCAACGCGGGCGCTGGAACAACGAGACCCTGAGCAATTTGTTTCGGTGGCTCGTGAATTTGAAGCGATCGCAGCACAGGTTAATACTCTAGCGACGCAAACCAATCAGGGACTAGTAGTTCTCCAACAACGTACGGGATTTGTAGATGTTGTTGTATCTGGTATCGATCAAGATGTCCGTGATGTAAATAGTCTGGTTTCCGACTTTACTAAGAGCGTAGATAGTTCTGAGCAGTCATTTACCAACATTGCAACTGTAACCGAGGAATTAGCTGAAATTGGTGCATCCGTAACTGAGTCTTCTAGCTCAATTGCTGAAGCTGTAAAATTTAGCCTAGGATCGATTCAAGATATTGAAGCGATCGCTGAGCGTTCTGCTTCTCAGGCACAATTTACTCGCGATCAATCAGGCAAGATGGGAATGTTAGCGCGTCAACTGCTAGAAAGAGTGCAATTTTTCCGCTTGCCATTAATCATGCAATCTGATAATTCCGAAATTGAAGAGATAGCAAAATAATGGCAAATTCTGAGTTTGATGATTTACAACTGCAAGAGGAACTTCGTACTCTATTTGAATTAGATACGCAGAAATATTTGCAGCTATATGTGCAGACTGTTAACCAACTAAATGCTGCAAATTGGCGAGAGGATATTCAGCAACTTTATCGTTGCGTACATACGATTAAGGGTGGTTCGGTAACGGTGGGATTTCAGGAAGTATTGCAAGTCTCAACAGTATTAGAGGATCTCCTTTCTGATTTACGCTATCTTGAAGTCGCTCCTCCTCTAGCCGATGGTGAATTGTCAAAGTCCCTGATCGAAGCGGGTGAGTTGCTGATTGGTAGTGTGCAAACGGGAGAACGCAGCGATCCAGATTCTGCTGTGCGCTATATTCAAAGTCTGCGTGATCGCATTCAGAGTGAGTATTTACCTGAATGGAATGAAATGCGCCAAGTTCAGCAGGAGTTTGCCGATCAAGGCTTTGATCTGGTGATTCTTGATTTAGAAATGGCAATCGAAGATTTACCACCAACGGGGATTGTCTCTGACGATGTTTGTGAGATTGCCCAACAAACCATTGCCCAACTCCAAGAAATTGGAGGAGAGATCAATTTAGCCGCAGAATGGCATGATTTTTTACAAAAAGGTCTGGAGTTTTGTACGCAGCTTGATTGTGAATTATGGCATAGGGAATGGATGCCATTTCTCCAAAAAGTCAAAGAAAGTGCTCGCCAAGGTGGAATTTTTGCACTTGAGCAAGAACCAGTTTTATCCTCAAATATAGAATTATTGCCAACGGTTGGGAATGAAATACAAGCGCTCTCTAATCCTTCTATTGCGCCTGTTGCTGACATTCAAATCCCCGTTCCACTTGATCGCTTAGAGCGATCGTCGCAATATCTGGTTGAGACCCTCATGGCCACTCGAGCCACTCAAGGATTTTATCAATCAGTTTATTCAAATCTGTTGCCTTTAGTGTCGCTCGCCCAAAATAGTGTGCAGTATATTACCCAACTACGGGAAGTGCAGGATGACTATGCATTGCTAGATTCTTCTGGAGAGCAAGATGGTCTTAAGGTGGAGCGTTATCGTCAAGGCTACACAGCTATCAACCGATTGCTCGAAATTAGTCTCCGTCTGATTGAGCTAGGATCTGAAACTGGGGAATCAGCTAGACGGACAGCTGATAGTATTCAAGTCCTCGATCGCAGTTTACGCAATTTACAACAAACGATCGAAGAAAGTCGTCTTGTCCCTTTTGAGACTTTAGCTTTCAGATCGAGAGGGATTCTGCGGGATTTGATCGCACGTATTGGCAAGCCAGTCCAGTTGATGATTATTGGTGAACAGCTTGAGCTTGATGCAGGAACGCTTCGCAGTTTAGAACCTGTTCTATTACATTTATTACGTAATTCATACGATCACGGCATTGAAGAAGCTTCTGAACGCGAAAAATCAGGTAAACCTGTACAGGGAAGAATAGAACTTTCTCTAAAACGGCGTGGGAGTGTATTTGAGCTAAATGTTCGCGATGATGGCAAAGGGGTTGATCCTGAACGCATTAGTCAAATTGCTAAGTCTAAGGGGCTACCGCTTACGGATACAAGTACATCAGAACTCTTGCTGAATGTATTATGTCAGTCAGGTTTTACTTCCGCTAAAGCTGTAAGTGATATTTCAGGTCGAGGCGTGGGGATGGATGTGGTAGCTAGTCAAGTTGCTCTCATGAATGGAAAGCTGAGCCTGATCTCTCAGGTTGGGAAAGGATCGACTTTCACAATTCAAATTCCCGTACCGCACCTATTTGTCCGTTGTATGCTTTTACAGGCAGGCGATCGCACTTTTGCCATACCCACGTCTGAAATTTATACAACTATGTTAGTTGAGAGTTTGCTGTGGCAGACCACCGATCGCTTAGACTATACGATTGAAGTCCGTGAAGAGAATGGAACCGTACCCGCGATTAATCTCTCTCAGTATTGGCAAGGGCAGTCTGAAACAAAATCACTTTTACCAACGGCGATCGCTATACGTACTAAGCAACAAGAAAACGATTATGGGGTTTGGCTCATTGCCGATACATTAGTAGGTCAGAGTGACTTGCTGGTTAATCCCATTCCATCTCCTCTGATTGCTCCCATCGGTTTGATTGGAATGAGCTTGATGCCCGATGGAAAACTTATTCCTGTTATTGATGCGCTCTCCTTTGTGGAAACGTTCTTCACGTCAAAATCTGATTTTATTACAATCAGTTCTGGAGCAAGTACATCTTTCCTAGATTCATCCAGCGATCTCCAAATTTTAGTAGTTGATGACGCGGCTTTAATGCGCCGCAGAATTGAAAGCAGCCTATCTCCACAGGGATATGAAATTACTACCTGTGATGATGGAATGGAAGCTTGGCAATGGCTGCAACGGCATAATCAACCTGCTTTGTTGATCACTGATATTGAAATGCCCCGTATGGATGGATTTACGCTGATTGATCGTTGTCGTCAAGCAGGATTTGATATGCCAATCCTTGTGATTTCTTCGCGTTTGGCGGAAGAGTGGTCAAGAGAGACAGGTCGTCTTGGAGCGACTGATTATTTGACTAAGGGTTTCTCTACTGCTGAACTCGTTGAAAAAGTTGGTTCTCTTATAAAAGTTTAGAGAAATTTCTATAATCATTCGTGAGATTCAGGGCTTCGACTCCGCTCAGCCAACGTAGGGCGATGGCTGAGCGGAGTCGAAGCCTCTCTCATATCTTTTAGGATTGCTATGTAATAATCGGCAATTCATAGCACTTTCTGCTCAAACCAAAGCAAAAAAAACTTATAAAAGCGTTGCAAGGCAATGCTTTTATAAGTTTTTTTTGCTTTGGTTATGTGATTACTGTAGGTCGATCGCGTCCCGTTAAGATTTTAATCTGAGCGATTCGATCGGCAATTTCAATTAACTCTTTGAGGGCTTCTTGAGGATCAAGTGAATGCTTAGCAATATTGGGTTCGTAGCTCTCAACATAGAGTCGCAGAGTTGCACCCTGAGTTCCAGTGCCTGATAAACGGAAGACAATACGTGAGTCATCAGTAAAGCCAATGCGGATGCCTTGTTTAGAACTGACGCTACCATCAACGGGATCGGTATAGCTGAAATCATCGCAGAAAGCAACTTCGTAAGTACCAAATTTTTGACCGACTAAAGCAGCACCATTTTTGCGAAGATTATCAACTAGGGTATTGGCGCGATCGCTATCAACACCTTCATAATCATGCCGAGAATAAAAGTTGCGTCCGTAGATTTGCCAATGTTCTTTGACGATAGTTTCGACTGATTCTTGTCGGGCGGCGAGAACATTCAACCAAAAGAGAACTGCCCAAAGTCCATCTTTTTCGCGAACATGATTGGAACCTGTACCGAAGCTTTCTTCGCCGCAGAGAGTCGCTTTACCTGCATCTAACAAGTTCCCGAAGAATTTCCAGCCTGTGGGCGTTTCGTAAGACTCTATACCCAATCTTGCGGCTACGCGATCGGCAGCTTTGCTAGTAGGCATAGAACGTGCAATGCCTGCAAGTCCACCTTTGTAAGCAGGCACAAGATGGGAATTAGCGGCGAGAATCGCTAAACTGTCGCTGGGGGTAACGAAAAATTTGCGTCCTAAAATCATATTGCGATCGCCATCGCCATCGGATGCTGCGCCAAAGTCGGGAGCAGCGTCACCATAGAGAACATCCACGAGATCGTGGGCATAGACGAGGTTCGGATCGGGATGTCCGCCACCAAAGTCTTCGAGAGGAACACAATTTTGTAGAGCGCTGGCGGGAGCACCCAGTCGATTGACCAGAATCTCCTGAGCGTAGGGACCAGTTACCGCGTGCATTCCATCAAAGCACATACTAAATTCTGTTGAGGCTAGTAAGGTTTTGATGCGATCGAAGTCGAATAGTTCACCCATGAGTTCGGCATAATCGGCAACGGAGTCGATTACTTCAACGATCGTTTCACCTAATTTGGTTTCACCTAAGCGATCGAGATCGAGATCGTTGGCTTCGAGAATTTTGTAAGCGTTAATGCTTTTTGTAATGCTATAAATTGCATCGGTAATTTTTTCAGGTGCCGGCCCACCATTACCCGTGTTGTACTTAATGCCGAAATCGTCATCTGGACCTGCGGGGTTATGACTTGCAGACAGAATGATGCCGCCAAATGCATTGTATTTGCGAATGATGCATGAGGCTGCTGGTGTTGACAAGATTCCGCCTCGCCCAACCAATATTTTGCCAAATCCATTGGCTGCCGCCATTCTCAAAATCACTTGGATTGCATGGCGATTGTAATAGCGCCCATCGCCACCAACTACGAGGGTTTGTCCAGAAAATCCTTCGAGACTATCAAAGATTGATTGCACGAAATTTTCGAGATAGTTAGGTGTTTGAAAAACAGTAACTTTTTTTCTGAGACCAGAAGTACCAGGCTTTTGGTCGGGAAATGGAGATGTGGAAACGACTTTTATGCTCATTAATCTTGCAAGCTATCAATGCTCTAAGTAAATGCTCTAAATAAATACTGAAATACCTATACCTTTAGGCTTGCTTTAATTTTACGAGTCATTGGTAAGCTGGGCGCAGAAAAAATAAATTCGTGTTAAGTAAGCTTAATTTCTTTAGAAGTAACATCGTTCAAAAATGGTTCTTACTTTATTTTAAGTATTGGATAAATTAATAGGATTTTTAGATGGATACTATAGATATTGCTCTATCTAAGGGATTTTGCAGCCTATAAATAAACTAATTTCACTATGGTTTCACTATGGATTAATAAGCCAAAATACTTAAAAGAATGTTAACATTCTCAGCATCAAGAATGTATCGGGATGAAAAATTTAATGCGTTGGTCAATTGTACTAATGCTCAGTGCTTCATTAGTCGGAGCTAGCGCCCCACTAATTACGGCTTCTTCTGAGTCCGATCTTGCATTAAATGCAAGCTTAGCGAATAACCGAGACAATAATTCCTTTGATCCGCTCACCTATTCTCCAATCGATCAAAGACTTGCCAAACTAGAAACTCAAGCACAGCAACCATCTTCTAATATCGATCGTGTTCGTGCTAGGTTTGTGATTGCTGATATTTATCTCAATAACCGTAAGTTCAGAGAAGCGATCGCTGCCCTTGATAAATTAGAAGCAGAATATCCAACTCTAGCTGATTACGTTCTACTTAAACGTGCACAGGCTCAGACACAGATTCGGGATCTCCAAGCAGCAAAATCTACTTGGGAAAATATTTTAAAGAGCTTCCCCGATAGCCCTGCTGCTGCTGAAGCAATGTATGCGTTAGGACAAAACCAACAACTTTTAGATAAATTTCCTTCTCATCCCCGATCGCAAGAAGTCACACTTCGACTATTAGCTCAAGATCCTAATCGAGTCGATCTAATGGCAAATATGGCGACTTATTTTGGCGATTACAAAGAGATTGTGCCTATTTTAGATCGTCTAGTCGCCAGCTCTCCATCTCTTACTGGCGATCAATGGTGGGCGATTGCTGATGCCTATTATGACAAATTTGAATTTGGCAAAGCTGCCAAAGCCTATGTGCGAGCTACTCCAAATCCGACTACTGCTTACAAATATGCGCGCAGCCTACATCGTGGGAAACAAATTGATTCGGCGATCGCGGCTTATAATCGTGTAGTTCAGCAATTTCCTCAAAGTCCTCAAGCCCCTCGTGCGTTGATCCGAATTACACAGATTGAATCTCCTGAAGATGCGATCGCGGCAACCGATCTGATAGTTGCTAAATATCCTGATACCGCAGGTGAGGCGCTAGCAATCAAGGCAACAATCTTGCAAGATAAATTGGGAAGCCCTAAGGCAGCAAGTGTTGCGCGTAATTTATTGTTAGAACGTTATGGCAATAGTGCTGCGGCTGGTCAACTGAGGTGGCGCATTGCGAAGGGTCAGGGACGCGAAGGACAATTAACGAACGCGATCGCCACAGTGGACGCATTAATTACTAATAGCCCTGATAGTGACGCTGCTGCTGAAGCTAGTTTTTGGGCAGGTAAATGGTCTAATCAAATTGGTGACAAAGCCAAAGCCAAGAAGTTTTTTGAGTTTGTGATTCGTCAACACCCAGATTCTTATTTTGCGTGGAGAGCCGCTTCTTCGCTTGGATGGCAAGTTGGAACGTTCACAACTGCCCGTTATACTATGCCGATGATTTCTCTACCTACGTCTAGGCAAACTTTGCCTGCTGGGTCTGCAAAATTGCAAGAGTTATATCTTCTTGGTTTAGATCGGGATGCGCGATCGCAATGGCAAGCAGAAGTCCGAGGCAAACGGAATCTTGAACCCAGTGAAATCTTTACCGATGGTGTACTGCGTGTTGCCGTCCAAGACAATCTCATTGGCATTAAAACTCTTGAAAGTTTGGATTTGATTGATGTTTCTAATGCTCAAAAGAATGAGATTGCGAAACTCAAACAGCATCCTGCTTATATGCAGTCTCTCTATCCATTTCATTATTGGGACATAATTTCTAATTTGGCACGCGAGCAGAGACTTTCTCCTGCACTTGTGTTCGGTCTCATGCGCCAAGAGTCTCGTTTTGAAGCTCAAATTCGTTCTCGTTCTGGAGCGATCGGACTTATGCAAATTATGCCCGATACAGGTTCATGGATTGCTAGCAAAAAGGGTGTAAATAACTATAATCTTGATAGACCTGAAGACAATATTAGTTTTGGAACTTGGTATCTAGACTATACTCACAGTCGCTATGGTGATAACTCGATGCTCGCAGTTGCCAGCTATAACGCGGGACCTGGTGCGGTCGGAAGATGGGTGGAAAGTCGTGGTGTAGGCGATCCTGATGAATTTGTAAATAGTATTCCCTACGATGAAACTAGAGATTATGTATCAAAGGTTTTAGGTAATTATTGGAACTATCTACGGTTGTATTCTCCATCGGTACAGCAACAAGTTGCAACATTGCAGCAGTCTAATAACGCCAATGTTTCAACTAAGTTCTAAAATTTGATAGAATCTCACAAAAAAAGGTGATGCTTTGCATCGCCTTTTTTTGTGCTTTGCACTAAAGTCCAAAGAGAAACCTTGAAATTGTTGCGAAGCAACAATTTCAAGGTTTCTCTTTAGGTTCGTTTGATCGATAATTGCTGTAGGTTATTTCTTAGGTGGTTCTGCTGGTGCGATCGCGGCTCCATTACGTAATTGGAGAATACCTCCAACCACG
>CAIJEA010000257.1 GCA_903819605.1 uncultured cyanobacterium
GCAAAAGAATGAAATGTAGTGGCAATTCATGAATTGCCACTACAACGAAATACGGGTTTCAATTCATTTTTGCGTAAGTGCTAAAGGTTTTGAGATTCAAAAAATGAAAATACTATTTTTTGAGTTGGTATAAAGTAGGCATGAAGCAACGACTTTATTTTTTTAAGCGATCGCAATTAAATTAACATTGTTCTTTAGGGGTAATCTGATAAATGATGGATATGATTAATCAAAAACACTTACATACAGTACGGATGGTGTAAAACGTGGGTTGGCGTGTACGTGGCGTTCGTGGTGCAACAACAGTTGAGGCAAATACATACGCGGCTCTAGAAAGGGCTGTGCTGGAGCTTATGGAGGAGATCGAAGCGCAAAATGATATCGATCCGCGAGAAATTGTTAGTGCCACTTTTTCGGCAACAACGGATATTGATGTAGTTTTCCCTGCCAAAATCGCCCGATCGCGATCGCAATGGGAAAACGTACCGCTCTTAGATGTTCAGCAAATGTATGTTAGTGGCAGTTTAGAGCGCTGTATCAGGGTATTAATTCATGTGAATACACCACTTGAACAACATCAGATTAAACATATTTATCTAAATGGCGCACGCGATTTGCGTCCCGATCTGGTTTACGCACAAATTTAAACTAAAGGGGGACGTTCTACGTCCCCTTTAGTTTTTAGGCTTTTTATTAGCGATTGCTATAAAATCAGCTAATGTGAGCTTTATAAGCTGTAATTGGTTTTGTTAGAAACACAAAGAAGGCATAACCATTTTTTATTCGTTATCAGTTTAAACGTAAGATAATACCCCTATGGTCACAAGAATTTTTCTGTGTAACGAGCAGACAGAGCCAGAGATTCGCGATTTTATTCGTGAAGCGATCGCCGATATTGCGGAGGGGGAGCAGTATATCGTTACATGGAACTGCGGCAATATTCAAACTCTCAAAGTGGGCGATCGAGCGTATTTCAAGCGCATCGGCAGTGCCAATCAGGGCTACTTTGCTTCAGGAACAGTGGTTCCTGCGGATCGTGAATATCAACTCAAGCAGCGATCGGCACGCTATCGCGAACTAAGCGAAGCCTATGATATTGACTCACAAGCTAACAATTTTCGGATCTGGGTAGCTTGGGATGCCTGTGTAAGTTTTGATGAGCCACTGAGAACAGATTATCTACGTCAGTTACCTCATTTTCAGGGAATGCCTCTCGAACCGCAAAGCGATGCAGGGGTATTTCGTGAAGAATATGTGAAGATGCTCGATCGCGAGTGGGAGCGACAAACTCAAAAAGCATTTCGAGCTGGCAAGGGAATTAGCTTAATCGATGTGTATTATCGCTGGGGCTTAGAAGATATTCAGCAAGGATTTCCACAAGATGCATTGGAATCCTTTCGGCAAGCACTTAAACTAAATCCTAATTTCGTCAAGGCATATTTAGGCTTAGGTGATGCCCATGTCAGTTTGCGCGAGTATGCTAAAGCGGTGGGCGATTATGGCAAAGCTATCTCAATGCGCCCTGATAAGGCAAGAATGGCCTATTTCAAGCGCGGCGAAATTAATTTTTTGTTAGGGCAACTTCAACAAGCAATGGCAGATTTTCAGGCAGCGATCGCCATCGATCCTAACTATGCCGATGCTCATATGTCTTTGGGCAATACATTCTTTAAGCTCAAAAGTTATGAGCAGGCGATCGCCTGTTATGACCGAACGCTTGAGGCAAGTCCTGATCGCGACTTAGCCGCATTTCGGCGCGGCAGAGCGCATTTCATTCTCAAGGAGTTTCCCGAAGCAATTCGCGACTTTACCTATGCGATCGATTTACAACCCAGCAATGTCGATGCTTATTACTATCGCGGCTTAGCCTATTCTCAACCGAGTATCGCTGATGAAACCCTTGCTGGTGACGATCTCCGCAAGGCGATCGTCCTATATCAAACTCAAGGTAAACCAGACAAGGCTAGAAAAGCCAAGGAATTTCTAGAAACCCTAGCAATTGATTCTCTACCCAAGGCAAGACCAAGAAGCAGCTTTGCGATCGCGCCTGCGGAAACGCCACTACCCGAAACACCCGTTGAAATATTCCCTTCCAAACCAACTATTACGGACGATGACGAAGAGACAAGCGATCTAATCATCGAAGCTCCACCGCTAATTGTTCCAGTTCCCGATTTAATATCTAATCCACGTTCTAGTGAAGAAGCGATCGCCGCCTTCTCTAGCTCAGAAATAGAAATATCTGACGATCCTGAACCGATCGCTAAGATTGTAGAGATTGAAAAAGTAGTTGAGGTGGAAAAAATTGTTGAAGTTGAGAAGTTAGTAGAAGTTGAAAAACTGGTAGAAGTTGAGAAGATTGTAGAGATTGAAAAAGTAGTTGAGGTTGAAAAAATTGTTGAAGTTGAGAAAGTCGTCGATCGCGTAGTTGAAAAATTTATCGATCGCGTCGTCGAAAGAGTAGTCGAGAAACCAATTCCTTTCTCCATCGAAGATCCTAGCACTGCCGAAAAACTAGCAATGATCTCCGTGATGGCACAATATATGCGTGATGGCTGGATGGTGAGATCGGTTGACAAGTCTCAAGTTGGTTACGATCTGGAATGTTCCAAAGACGATCTTTGCGAAGCCGTAGTAATTAAAAGTTTCACTAGCGATCGCGAATCCTTTGCAATTTCCGCGATCGAGATCGAGAATGCCCGTAGTAACAAAGATTTTGTGTTGTGGGTGGTAAGCGGTGCTGCGGAAAATCCTGAATTGCGATGCTTGCGTGGGCGTGAGTTATTTGAGCAATTTGACCTCGACCCTCTCGCCTTTGCCGCCAAAGTCAGACAATCCGCCGTCCAACTAGAGTTTGCACCAGTTTCTCTAGAGATCCCTCAGTTTGAATAGGTTAGGACTTACGCAAACATGACTTAAACCCTGCATTTCAAGGTAGGGGCAATTCATGAATTGCCCCTACCTTGAAATGCGAACAAAATCAAAGTCCCAAAGAGAGTTGCAGCACGAAGCACTGCAACTCTCTTTGTTTAGACTAGCTGGAGATACTTTTCAAAAATTTGGCAACACTTGCAACTGATGCAGATACTTTTTTGATCTTGCTATACATGAACGATCGTGTTAAAGTTTTGAATATTGTACTTTAATCAAAGAAATTAGCTTATGGAGAGTGAAGATCCGCCCCAAAGTCAATTTAGAAAACTAAAAGGTAGTAGATATTATCAATCCCTTCCCCATATCCAAAACCCGACCAATATGGTTGTCGTAAA
>CAIJEA010000258.1 GCA_903819605.1 uncultured cyanobacterium
ATGTAGCGAGAAAGTCTACAGAAGATGAATACGAAGAGACTGAAGAAACTGTATACGATGACGATTTCTAGCGCGATTACTTAAGAGATAGTTTTGACTACTAAAGTCAAGACTATCTCTTAAGTTTTATATCCATTATATATAGCGCTTTCGCTTGAAGCCCTTGACCAGCTAACAATAATGTAAGGTTGACATGAAATTAAATCCATCTCCCCAATTGCCTGAAGCGACAATTGAGACAATCCAAGAATCAAGAGTTTATCTAGTCGTGAGCAACGGTAGACAGACAACGGCAAAGATTCGAGTATTTGCAGAAGAACGCCTGCGAGTCTTCCCCGCAAGGATTCCAATTCCAGTTGGTATTAAGCCAAGGTTGCGAACTGCCGCGTAATACTAACTATATTGACAAATAAAAAAACAAAATCCTCGTAGTGAGGATTTTGTTTTTTTATAAACTTCTAAAACTCTATTCCCATGAAAATAGCACAGCCTTCATTTTGTTAAATCTATTGCTGACACAAAAACTCTTTCAGCAATATCAATTGAGATGCGACATAATTCATCATTTGGCTCGATATCACCTGTTGCATCATCCATGGGATACTTTGACGGAAGATATATCGTGTTTAACAGATCGCATTCATCATCAGAAATATCTACTAGAATATTATTTCTTTGCAGTAAATATTTCAGTTCGAGAATATCATGCGTCCGTTTTAGATTGATTCCATTCTCAATAAGAATAGATTTAAGGGACTTCTCAACTGATTGCTGAGCATTTTGAAGAGAAGGATTGTAAAGGTTCCTGTCAAGTAAGATTTTTGATGATTGCAGATTTTCTTCTGCATAATCTAACCAAGTCTGAGTTTCACTTTTCATAGATAATCTCACCACACTTAATTTCGTTTATAAAACTACCTTGAGCATCTAAACGAATTGGAATTACATCGATTGGCAAAAAAGAATATAAAGGTCGTAAGAGCTTTCGATATTTTAAGGCAAGTGGCAAGTAAGTTTGACAACTATTGTGGAAGATAGCAATATCAATATCATTAGGTGTATTTGATTTTAAAAAGGAACCAAAGATAATGACTCTTTCTACTTCTGGTTCTGGAGAAAGTTTATCTACGATATAAAGCTTAAGGCTTGTTGCAGTAACCTCTTTGGGCAAAATAGCATTAACTTGTTGTACATTCATGAGATAGCTCCCCAAGACTGTAGATTACATTAACTTAACATATTGTCTGACAGAAAATAGGTGTTACAAAGTTGCACCTATCATGGCTAGCGCCAAAGCTCGTGTAGAGAGCCATGAGTCAAATAGTGAGAAAGCCATGAACGACCGAGCAATTGACCTAGATCGCAGTCGATTGAAGTTATGCATTGAGATATTACCCGAATCCGAAGATACAGAGGAAAGGTTAGTCATTATTTCCATCTGTCGAGATATGGGAATGCCCCTAATTCGCACAATCAGTCTTGCTGAATTAGCCCCAATCCCGTTACCTCTAGTAGAACTAGTGCAAGCCTATGCAGAAAGCACACTTGCCCTACCAGTCCAACTTGAGCCA
>CAIJEA010000259.1 GCA_903819605.1 uncultured cyanobacterium
GCACTCACCTGACCTTTTAGCTCAACGGTTTCCGTCTTCGTGCGTTCCTTAAACCAATCAAAAAAAGCTTGTTTTTTGTCATCAGCAATTTTTACATTATCCCGTTCCGCCTTTTCCATCATCTTTAAGGCGATCGCAAACAGAATATTAATATGACTAATCTCTTTCATCTGAATTAAATCAGAGATTGAGAAAAACACCGTAAAAAATTGTTCCTCCATCCGTTGAGCAAAATCGCATAACAAAGTCGATTTGCCGCAACCACGATGCCCTGCAAACACGAACTGATTAGTATTTTCGTCGCAAACTAAAACTTTCTGCTCCAATGAATCAATGCACTCACTGCCATAATCCACCATAAATTTTTGGCGCTCCTCTTCAGTCAAAAGGGGCTGCAACTGTAAGTTACGTGAAGCTTTCTGAAATTGTTCGATGCGATCGCTAGTCATACTTTTGTCTCATTCATTCACATAACTCAGATTGTGCCTAGATCTTAATCCTAAACAGCAATTTTTATCCTATCAAAACCCAAAAAGAGAAAAATCCTTGATGCGTTTTGGGAAACTTCTGGCATAATACTAGGGATTTTTTTGAGGCTTGCGATGTCCGAACTAAGAGACTATCAAAAACGGGTCATCGACGAGATCTATGCAACTTGGCGGCTCGGCAAGCGAGCGATCTTGCTAGCCATGCCCACAGGCTCAGGCAAGACTCGCACCTTTAGCGAACTTGCCAAACATTTTGACGATCGCCATCAGCGCGTCCTCCTATTGGTGCATCGCGAAGAACTACTTTGGCAAGCAAAAAACACCCTAGAAAAAACTCTGCGATCGCCTGTTGGCATCATCAAAGCCGATCAGCCAATGCACCTAGAGCATCCCATGCAATGTGCCTCCGTGCAAACCTTAGTGAAACGCCTCGAAAAACAAGAAATAGATTTAGGTGCGATCGCGCTCGTAATTGTTGATGAAGCACACCTTTCCCTTGCTCCTAGTTATTTGGCAATTTTGAGCCATTTTCCCGAAGCCTTGATTTTGGGCGTGACGGCTACACCTTCGCGACTGGATGGCAGAGGATTCGATCGCCTTTACGAAGCATTGGTTGTTGGCCCATCTGTATCGGAATTAATTTGGCGAGGATTTCTTGCCGACTATGACGTGCTTGCACCCGAAAGCTTTTTACCCACAGAAGAAGGGATTCGGATTGCAGGGGGCGATTTTAATTCAGCGGACTTAGCAGAACGCATCGATCGCCGCTATGTGGCTGGTTGTGCCGTCGATGCATATTTGCGCCATGCCCATCAAAAACGCTGTGTCGTATTTGCAATTAACCTAGACCATTCCAAAGCGATCGCCGAACGCTACCAAACCGCAGGCATTGCCGCAGAGCATATCGATGGTGAAACTGCTCCCAAAGAGCGCCAAGCCATTCTCGAACGCTTTCGTGGTGGTCAAACCCAAGTCCTATGTAATGTCAATTTGTTTACTGAAGGCTTTGATGTTCCCGAAATTGAAGTAATTCAACTCTGTCGTCCTACTAAATCTGTTGCTCTCCATTTGCAAATGCTTGGTCGGGGCTTACGTCCTAAAGGTGGACGCAAAGCATTAGTTCTCGATCATGCAGGTAACTGTTTGCGGCTAGGTGGTGCGAAGGCTGAACGAAATTGGACATTGCAGGGTTTAGTAGAAGCAGTTCCTGAACAGCCAATGGTAGAAGCATTCATCGAACAGCCTATACTTGATATTCCTAAAGCCCAAATTGATTTACCCAATTTCCCTAAGCGTCGCGTCGAAATTTACGAAACCGAAGCCGATTTTTACAACATCCCCACCCATAGCGAACTAGAAACCCATCTAGCTCAGCAAACCTATCGCCAACCCGCTCAACCGAGAACTGTGGCGAGTAGATTGCCGAGAGCGAATTCAGACTCTATCCAAAATCAACCAACTCGCGATCGCCGATACGCGCCAACCCGTAAAACCAATGCAAACCCATCTCCAAAAGCATCCTCAACAAGCCGATCTAGCCGTCCAGCCCGCCAGCTATCGCCTTTGCAAAAAGTAAGTAAAGCTGCGATCGAGCTAGCTGAAATGCTCGAAAATATTTTGGTTTGGGTCTGGCGATCGTGGTTCCCCCCCAAACGCCAACAGATTGATGTCTCTCGCAGATATAAACGTCCTCCTAACTTCCGCTAGAAGTGTTTGCCGAGGTGTAGAATAGCTAAGTTTCTGAAATATTGAGCTTGACATGCTAAAAACTTTCGGTATTATTCGCCAAACTGTAATTGTGACTATTTGTTCATTTACACTCACAGCAGGCGAATTTGTCCAAGCTCAATCTGACTCTAATCCGATTTTAAAAATTGGCATTGTGCAGCGTTTTGGCGAGAGACCGCAGGATCGGCTCACGATCAAAGCCCCCTCAGGAGGAAACCTAACCCTAACATTTCCATCGGCTGATGGCAAAACAACTCAAACATTAACTAGCGATCGCCTAGTCATCGAAATCGCATCACAGCAATTGCCACAGCCAATTCTCGAAGAGAAATTAGTCCTGAGCAATCATCGTAGTTTTGAGAATGCAGCGGCGAGTGCTTTCCATTGGAATGAGAAGGGTATTCAGACAGAAATTGCTCAGCCAAGGCGTTGGCAAGTCTGGGCAAAGCGTGATGTTTATGACTCAATGTTGTTGCGCTATTTGCTGTTTTACACCCTGCGATCGCAAGGTAATCTGACCGTCCAACTCGATCGCCGTATTCTTCCGCAAAAAGCGATCGCTTCATTTGTAGTAGGGGATTTTCGGTACAATCGCGATCGCCTTGATATTAGTAGCAGTTCAGGAATTGTCGAAGTTAGTTATCAGAAAGAGAATAAACCTGAAATTAGCAATCGTCCCTACGCAGGTACTTTAAAGATCCAACCCAATGCTCATCAAAGTTTTACCCTTGTTAATAACGTTCCTTTAGAAACCTATGTGCGCGGAGTCGTTCCCCACGAAATTGGCTACAACGCTCCCTATGCCGCCGTACAAGCCCAAGCAATCTTGGCAAGAACCTATGTATTAGCCAGTATGCATCGCTTTAAAGTTGATGACTATGAGCTTTGTGCCGATACTCAATGCCAAGTCTATCGTGGGTTAGAGAATACAACTGAGGTTGCCGATCGCGCTGTTAATGATACGAAAGGATTAATTTTAACCTATAACAATCGGGCGATCGATGCTCTCTATTCTTCAACAACAGGAGGCATTACCGCAAACTATAACGATATTTGGGATGGAACTCCCCGCCCCTATTTACAATCGGTGCTAGATCTAGCTAATCGACCTGAAAATCAGCGATCGGCGAATATCGTGGAGGATAAAAATTTGAAAGCATTTTTAGATCGCCAAGAAGGATTTAATGAAGCCGGTTGGAGAACTTTACGTTGGCGCAAAAGTGGCTCTTTAGATGAATTACAAATATCTTTGAAGAAGTTTCTCCGATTCTCAGGTGACAGTATTACTAATTTCAATACGATCAAACAACTACAAGTGTCCAAGCGATCGCCATCAGGTCGGGTCTTAGAAATGGAAGTAACTACCGATACTGGCAAAATCATGGTCAAGAAGGATGAAATTATTGATGCTTTCGATCCACCTGATAGCACTCTCTTTCGATTAGAACCCATTTATAAAGAGAAGGTTTTGACTGGTTATACTTTTATTGGTGGTGGTTTAGGTCATGGCGTTGGCATGAGCCAAACAGGTTCTTATAATTTGGCGCGGATGGGCTGGTCGTACGATCGTATTCTCAATTTCTATTACACAAACGCCCAACTACAAAAATTGCGTCCCGAACATTATCAATAAAATCGCTTCACATATAGTGTAATAAATCAAAAATATGAAATCTGGTTATACCTTACCTGTATTTGCGATCGCTGCTGCTAAAGCCGCCATTCTTACCATATACAAAGAAGAATCGCCTTCTGTAGAGCTTAATCTATTAGAGTCTGGA
>CAIJEA010000260.1 GCA_903819605.1 uncultured cyanobacterium
TGAATGGCGTGATTACTAAGACTTCTCCTAATAAAGTCAAAATCGGCGACGTGATTACAGTGACAGCAGGAGAGAAGATTCCCCTTGATGGCACTATAATTGTCGGAACTTCTCAAATAGACACTTCCGCACTTACAGGTGAATCTGTACCGTGTTCTGTCAAAGTCGGCAATATCGCATTAGCAGGAACGATCAATAAAACTGGGGTTTTGGATATTCAAGTCACCAAGTTATTTGGAGAATCTTCGATCGCTAAAATTCTCGACTTAGTAGAAAATGCAAGTAGCAAAAAGGCGGAAACTGAGAAATTCATTACCAAGTTCGCCAAGATCTACACACCGATTGTCGTGTTTGTCTCTTTAGCGATCGCCATCATTCCACCCCTAGTTATTCCTCACGCAACCTTGGCTGAGTGGGTTTACCGCGCCTTAGTTATTCTGGTGATTTCTTGTCCTTGTGGTCTAGTGATTAGCATTCCTCTAGGCTACTTTGGCGGCATTGGTGGGGCGGCAAAGAAAGGCATTTTAATCAAAGGTTCGACATTCTTAGATGTATTGAACGATGTGAAAACGGTTGTTTCCGATAAAACAGGAACTTTGACGAAGGGAACCTTTCACGTCACGCAGATTGTAACTAAGAATGGATTTAGCCAAGATGAATTATTATCTGTGGCTGCTCATATCGAAGCGCAGTCTACGCATCCGATCGCGCAATCGATTAAAGAAACATATAAGGGAGAATTGGATTTAACCAAAGTTACTGGTTACGAAGAAATTGCTGGGTACGGTATTGGGGCGATGGTCGGAGATCGCCTTGTGATTGCGGGTAACGATCGCCTGCTCCATCAAGAAAATATTGTTCACGATACTTGCCAAGTCTCTGGTAGCGTGGTGCATCTTGCCATAGATACGAAATATGCAGGTTACATCATTGCTGCTGATGAAATTAAAGATGATGCAGTTAAAGCGATCCAAGACCTGCACCAGATCGGCATCAAGCGAGTGATTATGCTCTCTGGAGATAACGATGGTGTCGCTGCTGATATCGCTGGTAGGTTAGGACTTGATTCCTATGTAGCAGAATTGTTGCCAGAAGGTAAAGTCTCGGCTTTTGAGGAGATTCTCAGTAAATCAGGCAAAACCGAAAAAGTCATCTATGTGGGCGATGGCATCAATGATGCGCCAGTACTAGCCAGAGCAGATGTCGGTATGGCGATGGGTGGTTTGGGTTCCGATGCCGCGATCGAAACGGCAGATGTGGTGATTATGAATGATTCGCCTCTCAAGATTGCCGAAGCGATTCAAATTGCTCGTAAAACCCACAGTATTGTCTGGCAAAATATCATTTTTGCGTTGAGTATCAAAGCCGTATTCCTTGTGCTTGGAGCTTTCGGGGTGGCAACTATGTGGGAAGCCGTTTTTGCGGATGTCGGTGTGGCTTTAGCCGCGATCGCTAATGCAACTAGGGTTTTGAAATAATTTATCAGGAACAACCCGATCGACCAGCCATCCCCAAGCGATCGATAGCACGATGAAGATGTCACCGTAGGCTGCAATACTCTGCCAAAATTTGCAGTTTGCAGAGTGGAAAGAACGCCATATAAAGCCAAGACAATCACCCCCAAAATCGCCAACCAAATACTTTTGCCCTCGCGTAACCACAGCCAGAATAGATATCCCCACCAATTTCACATAATCCTGCTAAGACAAGCAAAAGTAGGGACTAGATCATAAACATAATCTTTTACTAAGTTTTAGGAGATTACCAATTGTAGTAGACTAAATTATGAAACGATTATGAAAGCAAATCTGAAATGAGAATCTCAGAACAACGCCCTAGTTTGCCCGAAGTACATCGGACGATCGCCATTCCTGACGGTAAAGGCTTTTGGCGTAAGCTGATGGCTTATGCGGGACCTGGATACTTAGTCTCCGTCGGCTATATGGACCCCGGTAACTGGGCAACTGATATTGCAGGTGGGTCAAAATTTGGCTACACATTACTCAGTGTGATTATGTTGTCAAATTTGATGGCAATCTTGCTGCAATCATTGTGTGTGCGTTTAGGGGTAGCAACGGGGCGCGATTTGGCTCAGGTTTGCAGAGATTATTTCAGTCCTCGTGTGAATTTTTGTTTATGGGTAATATGCGAGATTTCGATCGCGGCTTGTGATTTAGCCGAATTAATCGGAAGTGCGATCGCCCTGCAACTACTTTTTAATATTCCCCTTGTTTGGGGAGTGTGCATCATGGCAGTAGATGTGATTGTGCTACTGCTACTGCAAAACAAAGGATTTCGCTACGTAGAAGCCCTAGTGATTACCCTAGTTGCGACGATCGCAGGATGTTTTACTGCTGAGATTATTTTCTCAAACCCTGATGTTGGTGGCATTCTTTCGGGCTTTGTGCCGAATCCTGAAATCTTACAAAACCCATCAATGCTTTACATCGCAGTTGGTATCGTTGGTGCAACGGTGATGCCCCATAATCTCTACTTACATTCGGCGATCGTCCAAACTCGCGCATGGCAGTCAACTTCAGAGAAAAAGTGGGAAGCAATCAAATTTGGCACAATTGATTCTACTGTGGCTCTTTCGCTTGCACTATTGATTAACGCGGCAATTCTGATTGTGGCGGCTGCGACTTTTCATACTTCTGGATATCATGAGGTTGCCGAAATTGAGGATGCCTATAAGTTGCTGTCACCTTTGCTAGGCGTGAGTGCCGCGAGTGCGATTTTTGGCTTTGCGCTGCTCGCATCTGGTCAAAGCTCGACTTTAACCGCAACAATGGCTGGACAAATTGTCATGGAAGGTTTTTTGAATTTGCGGCTTCCACCTTGGCTGAGGCGTTTGTTAACCAGACTGATCGCGGTTGTTCCTACTCTAATTGCGATCGTCTACTTTGGCGAACAAAGTACAGGTCAGTTATTGTTATTCAGCCAAGTAATCTTGAGTTTACAGCTTTCCTTTGCCGTGATTCCCTTAATCATGTTTACCAGCGATCGCCGCTTGATGGGCGAGTTTGTAAATCCCCGTTGGCTAAAAATTGTCGCTAGTGCTGTTGCCTTGATTATTGTCTGTTTGAATATTTGGCTGCTAGCACAAACGGTTATAGACTGGTTGAAGTAAATAAAAGCCTTGCATTGCAAGTCTTTTATTTATTCTTTAGTGATATTTCCGCCCCTTACCCAGCCTTCTTCTTTGGTATTTTCATTTCTCACATATAACCATTCGCGATCGGGGGTTTCTCTCATGACAGCAACCTTTGTATTAAAGTCTGCACCACCTACGTTTTTGGCAGATTGATTAGGATCGGAGCGAAACACTAGACCAATGCTGGCATTTACCTTGCCCTGATATTTGGCATCGGTAGGTTTAGGTTTAGCCTTTACAGTTGGCTGAGGCATTACTGGCACTTTAATCGCGGCGATCGGCGATGTTGGTACAGGAGCAGACCTCAAATCGTTAGAAAAAACAGGTCTTTGGGGATGTTTCTGAAATGGCAAAACGATATAGTACCAGCCTGCTGTGACAATTGCCCCAATCAGTCCTAGGCTAAAAGCTAAACTTGTACCTGATTTTGCAGTCTCTGGAAATCTCATTCAGACGTACCTATCACTATCAAATCTCTAGCAAAATGGATGATTGAGTGAATAGATTACCTTAAGTTTTCCAAATTTAACAAATTTAATAGAAATTTTTAAAGGAGCGAATCTACTTTCCGCCAAAAGACTATTAAAGTGGTCAGTTATGCTAGCACAAAAGCAAAACCAAGAAGAAAGTTGCGGCGCTTTGCTCCGCAACTTTCTTCTTGGTTTTATTTCTTAACTTACTTACTCCCTTCCCACCCAAAAAATAGGCATTATAAACTGAATAATTAGGCGTGTGCGGCTTCGCCGCGCACGCCTAATTATTCGCTGGGAAGGGATTAACTATAAGTAGTGCTTCGTCTTTTGGGAGTTAAATCATTTCTGAATCGATCGCTCCGTCACTACTTACCCATGCGATCTGAGGAATGCCACGCGATCGCGCATGATCGCGGACAGAATCTGCCGAGCGAAACTCTAGTTCTAACTCGATCGCTTCAAGATCGCTTGCTTGGCGTAACTTTGCCGCATGGGCAAAGGCAGCTTGCATGGCATCTGGAGTCTTAGCAACAACTAAACAGTTAGAGTTAGCCAGAGTTTGCGGTAATCGGGATTGTAGAGCTTGTTGTAAATCTTCGAGATTGAGGCAAAAGCCGATACTGGGGTAGCTAGCATTTTGAGGATGATAGACGCTTAGCAGTCGATCATATCGTCCGCCTTGAGCAACTATATAGTTATTACAGGCGACTACAAACACAATGCCTGTGTAGTAGTCAAAAGTCTGCATGAAGCTCAGATCAAGAATGAGGCGATCGCTATTACCACCAGTGGTTTCCCATAGATCGACTAAGGATTTGAGATAATTGATTTCGCCAGTTAGTCCTGAAGTCCATGCACTAGTGGATAGACGGCTCAGTACATCCTTGGGCTTACCACGCAGATCAATTAGTTCGAGGGCATAGACCTTAACATCAGCAGGTAAATCCATCTCAGTAAGGGCAACCCGATCGAGGCTAGCAAGGCATTGCCTTACTTTGTCGCGATATTGCTCAGGTAGGAGATCGAGCAATGCGCCCGTCAGTCTGGCATCTCCGAGGATGATTTGCCAGTTTTGCAGTTCTAGGCGATCGAGACTTTCGGACAGGAGCATCAAGATTTCGCCATCGGCTAGTAGACCTGACGCGCCAAGTAGTTCTACCCCAGCTTGAAATGATTCTTCAGAAGTATTATTAGCTCTACGCCTAAATACATTGGCATTGTAATAAAGCCGTTGTGGACAGGTAGCCACATTCCCACCCAGACGAGCTGCATAGGCACGAGCGATCGAGGCGGTAAATTCGGGACGCAAGCCTAAAATATCGATACTATTGCTATTTAGTTGGATGACGGATTCAGGATCGACGGCTCCGCCTGCGGTGAGCGATCGCAGATGTTCCACCGTTGGGGTAATGATGCGTTGGTAGCCCCACGACTGAAAAACTTGTTGAATACGGCTTTCGATCCAACGCTTTTGAGCCACGTCTAGGGGAAGTAAATCTTTTGCGCCAGTCGGCAGTTGATGCACCATACAGTTCTCTCAGTCTTCACTTGTTATCGTACCGTGAATCTTTACAGAAACATTCCCTGTCGTTGGCATTTGGAGATATCGCAGGAGCAAAAAACAGAAGACAGTTGGGGCGCTTAGCGCCCCAACTGTCTTCTGTTTTTTTGTCTCAACTACAACACAAAGTAAAAAAAGATGCAAAGCATCTTTTTTTACTTTGTATCATCTTGGGAAGCCCATCCCAGAAGATTAGATAACCAACCCCGTTTTTGTGGGGGCGGGAGTGGCTTGTTCTTAGTAGTGGCAGCACTGGAATTGAGATTAGTTTGAGTCTTTTTGTTAGTTGTTGTGCTTGATTGAGAAGGGTTTGGGTTTACAAATTCTTGGATATGCTTTAGGGCTAATGGTTCCTGAGGATTTAGCTTAAGCGCTTGTTTTAAGCTAATTTTTGCCATTTGTGGTTGATTAATATTTTTATAAACCACCCCCAGCATGGCGAGACACTTACTGTTGTCTTTATCTATTTGTAAAATCTCGCGTAATTCCTTGAGAGCAGTATTCCAATCGCTCTGATTCATGTATATTTCACATATTTTAAGACGATCCCTAATCCCTTTAAGCTCGGAAGCGCCAATACTGCTTTGAATTACAGTGTCATCTTCTTGACGATTACCTGAGAGGAGAGGCGTGGGATTCGGAGTAGCTGAGTATTGGTAATAATTAGGAGCAGGATAAGTAGTCTTAGTTTTCCCCATCAGTGACAGTACAGGTGGCATATCCGACGCACCATACTGATAACCTTCTTTGTAAAGGATATATACCAGATTTAATTCACTTACTTGAGCGGTATATTCCAGAATGTCTTTTAGGGATTGATATTGCACCTTGGCGATCGCAGATACCGCACGCTCATAAAAACCATCATTAGGCGCAAGCATTAACTCACAAGCCACAGTTGAATAAATGGGAATGTTACGGGATTTTTGCATTAAGCGCTTGGCAAGTAATTTAAAAATCCCTTGATAAGCTTGTCGTTCCTGCTCTTTCATGAGTACGTTATAGGCAGGATTGACCAGTTTGGCTAAATAATGGGTCGCGATTTCCTTCTCTTCATGAGAAAACCCAAAAACATCAGGGTGCAGGATGCGGGCAATGCTCAGATATACATGGCGAATGTATATGGGGCTGGTATTAATTGGCAAGCCCAACGCAGCATAGTAGTCATGATTAAACTGACTAATGCCTCGATCAATGCGGATAAGTTGAAGTTTCTGATCCTTGGGCTGTTGACTCATAGTTACTCGCTTTGACCATGGCTCAATTATGGGAGCGATTTGAATTTTCTGCTACATACTTTAGCGTCAGTTTTAAGATAAAAGCCAAAAAATAGAGGCGGCGCGAAGCGCCGCCTCTATTTTTTGGCTTTCATGAATGTAAGGGCAATGCAGCAAGGGGCAATAGTGCAAAACCAATCCAAAATAAAGATCGCCAAGAAAATTGTGGAAATGGTTCTGGTTCGGCAAGTAGAAAATCAATACGCTCTTCGAGGCGATCGCTGGTATTCGTAGATCCAAAGGTAGCGGCAAAGGTCTCGATGGGTTGCATATTGCTGCTGACCATCGCTAGTAATGACTCAGCCAGCAATAACCCATCCAAATGTTGAGCAGCCCAGCGATCGGCTCTCACTTCGCGCAATAGTAGCAATTCTTCCCAGAGGACTTGCGTATTTGGTAACCAAGGCATAATTTGCCGTAAGCAACCTAACCAGAAAAACCAAAAAGTATCGCGGTAATGAGCATGGGCGCGTTCATGCAATAAAACCGCTTCGAGGTGTGGTGCATCAAGCTGTTCGAGCAAACCTTGACTCACAAAAAGTTGCGATCGCCAAAAGCCAATTTGAGCCGCAAAAAGCATCGGGATATTGAGCAACCGCATCGATTCTTGTGGATTAGAGTTTTCAATGGCTGCGGTACTGCAACAATCGGTGTTTACCACCAGCTTTTGTAGTCTCTGTAAAGATTGCCAGCCAATCCAAGCTAGTTGCACAACCCGAAAAATGCTGTAAAGCAAAAATAGTAAGGCAATCGCATAGCTCAGTCGTCCTGCTTGCACGCCGATCATCTGTCCTTCATCTCCCATGCTGAGCACGGAGATCGCTGTCATGATGACCAAAAGCGGTGGTAATGCAAAGCATACTAGCGACTTTTGCCAGCGTATCTGCCAGCTTTCGTCTGTAGGTTGCCATCCATAACGTAATCCCCAAGCGAGACTGAGCGATCC
This sequence comes from uncultured cyanobacterium, assembly GCA_903819605.1. Classification (GTDB taxonomy): domain Bacteria; phylum Cyanobacteriota; class Cyanobacteriia; order Pseudanabaenales; family Pseudanabaenaceae; genus Pseudanabaena. The sequence goes on from CAIJEA010000260.1 coordinate 7,412, forward strand.
CAACATCATTACAGTATGTATAGAGAGAAATGCCATGGCTAACCTTCCTGTGATTTTTCTCTCAGTTGACGAATATTTTGGAGACGGGCGGCGATCGCTTCGAGCTTTTCCATACTGGCGCGATCGAGGTCACTGGCAAAAGCTGCCACAATGTCGGCATCACCTACTTCTAAAAACCGATTGAGTTGGTGATAGGCAGCTAAAGCTTGAGACTCTTCACGAGAGATGAGAGTTTGCCAATATAAAGTCCGTCCCTCTTTTTCGCAATGAATCCAGCCCTTCTGTTCTAGTCGGCGCAGGACGGTCATCACCGAGCCATAGGCTAATTCGCGATCGGGATCGGTCAAAATTCGCTCATGTATATCTGTAGCGCTTAGCCGTTTACTATCCCAAATAATATTTAGTATTTCCGACTCTAATGGTCCTAGCGATAGCTGTTTCGGTCGATATTTTGGTAACGGAGTCATAATGGCTCAAACTGAACTTGCTTATTACTATACAGCGATCGCCCAAAGAGCAACACTAAGTCACTACTCTTTAGATACAGCACCGGTGAAATTGATGTGGCGCGCTTGCTCAGCGCAGTGGGGGCGGCCGGCGGCGATGCAGCGGCGCTGACTGCATTGGATCTGGCCGGTGGCGAGTTGCGCCTGCGCGGCGCGGGGCTGAGCGACGCCA
>CAIJEA010000261.1 GCA_903819605.1 uncultured cyanobacterium
ACCTTTGTATTTGAGCTTCTTTGAGTTTGTTCATAATGCAAAGAAGAGGGGTAAAGCTTTGTTGAGTGCTTTGCTGGTCTCTCTCCTTTCTTTACCTCCCCGAAACACCTATTGAGCCAAAATCTTCATCTACTCTCTGGTTTATAACCTCCATTCCTCACTATGTCAGATCTTTACGTTTCATGGGACGAATATCACGCCAGCATCGAGAAGTTGGCAGCCCAAATCTATCAGTCCCAGTGGGAATTCGATCAAATTCTCTGTCTTGCAAGGGGCGGATTACGAGTTGGCGATGTGCTTTCGCGAATTTATGACAAACCGCTGGCGATACTTTCGACTTCTTCCTATGGCGGCAAGGATTTTCAGGAACGGGGAAACTTGACGATCGCCAGTAATATCACGATGACTACGACGACACTTGGGAAAAGGATTTTGCTAGTTGACGATCTAGTCGATTCGGGGGTGACTCTGGCGCGGATTCTCGAATGGCTGACTCAACATGGTGAGTATGAAATTACGGAAGTGCGATCGGCGGTTTTATGGTTTAAAGCTTGTTCGGTGGCGAAGCCAGATTACTATGTTGATTTTTTGGCGGACAATCCTTGGATTCATCAACCCTTTGAGAAATATGAAAAGCTAGATCCAAGCGAACTATAGCGATTGAATCTTATTTGGCGATCGGGAACAGGTTATAAAATAGACTAATCACGCGCAGGTTTCTGTGAGGGCAAATCCATGACTCTGCAACCTTTGACTTCTGAAGCGATCGCTCCTGAAATTGACTATCCCGATAGTGACGGCAATCCGATGGCTGATAATACCGAGCAATATCGCTGGATTGTAATGATCAAAGAAAATCTAGAGATCGTATTTGCAAACGATCCCAATGTATTTATTGCGGGAGATTTACTCTGGTATCCTGTTCGCCATACTCAAAAACGGATGGCTCCTGATGTGATGGTGGTGTTCGGCAGACCAAAGGGAAGACGTGGATCGTATAAGCAATGGTTAGAAGATAATATTGCGCCACAGGTTGCCTTTGAGATTTTGTCCCCAAGCAACAAAGATCGGCGCGGATTAGAGTCTTTAGAGGACAAGTTTAATTTTTATGAAGCCTATGGGATTGAGGAATATTACGTTTACGATCCTGACGATCTACTACTGTGGGGATGGCAACGGATTAGGGATAGATTTATTTCTATTGAGATACAACCTGAATGGGTGAGTCCTCTGCTTCAGGTGCGTTTTGAGTGGCAAGCTGGACAAGAGTTAGTGTTATATCGTCCTAATGGGCAGCGTTTTTTAAGTACTTTGGAGTTGGAGCAAAAGGCAAACTTAGCCCAACAACGAGCAAGCTTGGCTGAACAAATAGCTGAACAGGATCGCCAACGCGCAAATCGCCTAGCCGATCGCTTGCGTGCTATGGGTATCGATCCTGATGGGGAATGAGGAACTGTAGGGGCTTTGCATTTGCGTCACAATATCCGAACTCCTCACAAAAAATCTTTGTACGCAAATGTAAAGTCCTCTTCGCTCCCATAGATAAATTGTTGCTGCGTTATATGGTGTTTATAGATTGTGGTGGAATGCGTGGATACTGTCGGGAATGCTGCGCCGCTACATAATATTTCTAAAATTGGGATAGAAAATATACAATTGTGATGCAGTTTCAGAGGTGGTGTTATGGCTTCACGGTTCTATGCGATCGCATTAGTTCTCACTTCTGGACTGATTAGTTTATGTTCACTACCAGATCGCGCCCAAAGCCAAAGTCTTCAAATTCAAGGATTAAAGCATAACTTGATCGCCCAAACTGCTACTCAATCTCAAGTATCAGATAACAAACCGATCGATCTAAGCTTGCTAAAGTCAATCACCAGAGAGTTAAAGGGTGGAGAAACTCATAGCTATGTGGTGAGTCTGAAGGCTGGTCAATTTTTTCAGGCGATCGCGGAGCAGCAGGGAATCGATCTAGTAATTTTGTTGTATAGCCCTAGTGGGAAGTTGATCGCGAGGTCGGATAGTCCTAACGGTCGCTTGGGTTTGGAGGTGATGTCGGTAATTGCAGATAGTGATAGTGTTTATCGGTTAGAGATTAGTTCTCTTGATAATAAGGCTCTTGCGAGTAAGTATGTGCTGAAGGTTGAGGCGTTGAGGGTTGCTGGAGATCGGGATAGAAAGTATGTTGCGGCGGAACGAGCCTTTATGGAGGCAGCTTTGTTGAATGAAAAGCAAACTAGAGAAAGTCGGCAACAGGCTCTCACTAAGTGTTTGGAAGCAATCTCAGTATTCAAAGAGCAAGAAAAGCTTTACTGGGAAAGTCTTTCAAATGTATTGATAGGTAGAATTTATTCAGATTTTGGAGAGTATCAGAGAGCCATTGATTTCTATCAGCAATCTTTAGCGATCCAAAAGCAAATTGGCGATCAAAATGGTCAAGCAACGTCACTCAGTAATCTGGGTATTGTATACAGAAGTCTCGGAGAGTATCAGAGAGCCATTGATTTCTATCAGCAATCTTTAGCGATCCAAAAGCAAATTGGTGATCAAAATGGTGAGGCAACTTCACTCATTAATTTGGGTGCTGCATACAACTATCTTGGACAATATCAGAGAGCCATTGATTTCTATCAGCAATCTTTAGCGATCCAAAATCAAATCGGTGATCGTAATGATGAAGCAGCATCACTCAATAATCTGGGAATTGCATACAACAATTTCGGACAGTATCAGAAAGCAATTGATTTCTATCAGCAATCCTTAGCAATCTCTAAACAAATCGGGGATCTGAATAGTGAAGCAAAGTCACTCAATAATCTGGGACTTGCATACAACAATTTCGGGCAGTACCAGAAAGCAATTGATTTCTATCAGCAATCTTTAGCGATCCAAAAGCAAATCGGCGATCG
>CAIJEA010000262.1 GCA_903819605.1 uncultured cyanobacterium
CATCCACAAACGCCTTCTCCTGCGGGAGAAGGGGAGCAAAACCCCCATTATTTTCTTGTTCCCCTCTCCTGCGGGAGAGAGTCGAGGGGTGATGGCTTTACATACTTCCACGTAACACCAGTTACTTAGTTACATATAGACAATTCTCAGCCTAAAATCTATGACCTTGGAATTTTTGGATTCGGTTATCACAATTTTGATCGTCGATGATTCGGAAGAGGATCGCGCTACTTATATTCGCTATCTGCGATCTGATCGAGCATATTCCTATAATTTTCTAGAAGCAGGAACCTTAGAAGAAGGCATAGATTTATGGCGATCGCAACATCCTGATATTGTTCTTGTCGATCACTTTCTTCCCGATGGTGAGGGCTGGGAGTTATTGGCAGAAATGGGAAAAGGCGAAATCATACCTAAGCTAGCAGCAATCATATTAACTGGGTATAAGGTCAACGAACAAATTATTGTTCAAGCGATGCGGCTGGGGGCTGCGGACTATCTCGCCAAAGGAGATATTACAGCCACTTTATTATGTAATCGCGTGGGGCAAGTCCGCGATCGCCTCATTGTCATGCGTCAATTGCAGCGATCGCAACAGCAAGAAATTATTGTCAGCAGAATCTCTCTGCAAATTCATCAATATCTTGATTTAGAAGAAATATCCAATGCGATTGTGGAAGAAATTCGCGTCTTTTTAAACGCCGATCGCTCTGTTATTTATAAGTTCAATCCAGATATGAGTGGCATGGTTGTAGCTGAGTCGGTTTTACCGCCTTGGAAAATCAGTCTAAATCAACGCATTGACGAGTTCTGCTTTCAAGGTAATCTCGGTGAGAAATATTTAGACGGGCGCATTTTTACAACTTCCGATATTTATACGGCTAATTTAACTGAATGCCATTTGCAACTAATGGAACATTTTCAGGTCAGGGCAAATCTAGTATCACCAATCCTTATCACAAATGACAAAACTCAAACGCTATGGGGATTGTTGATAGTCCATCAATGTTCTACCCCACGCATTTGGCAACAGAGCAACATTAGCTTGCTTCAGCAATTATCAGTACAATTTGCGATCGCCCTACAACAAGCAGAACTCTACCGAGACCTCCAGATCAACAATGCTGTATTAGAGCAACGGGTTGCCGAGCGCACTGCCGAACTTTTTCAGCGTCAAAGCGCTCTCCAAGAATCTAATCGGCGTTGGCAATCTCTATTAGATAATGTGCGCCTAATTGTTGTGGGACTAGATTGCGATGGCATCGTGGAATATGCAAACCCATTTTTTCTAGATTCCACAGGTTATAGGTTAGAGGAAGTAATCGGTAGAGATTGGCTCACTAATTTTTTGCCACAGATTGAACAGGAGCAGGTAAGACGGGATTTTGCAGACTCATTATTCAATCCCGATCGCTTTCACAAATATTATCAAAATTCTATTGTCACCAAGACAGGCGAAGAAAGAATAATTGCTTGGAACAATACGATCCTTCGTAATCAAGATGATGAAATTATTGGCACAATAAGCATTGGTGAAGATGTTACAGAAAAGTCAAAGGTCGATCGCATCAAAAGTGAATTTATCTCCATTGCTAGTCATGAACTCAGAACTCCCTTGTCTTCAATTCGCGGCGCGTTAGGATTACTTGCTTCAGGGGTATTAGATGAAAAACCAGAAATCGCTAAAAATATGCTCAATATTGCCGCCTCAGATACCGAAAGGTTAGTGCGTTTAGTCAATGACATTCTCGATTTAGAACGTTTAGAATCCCATAATGTCACTCTCAATCGCCAATGGACTGATGTGACCGATCTATGTCAACAGGCTGTGGATACGATGCAGTCGATCGCTAATGAAAGTGAGATCGAGATTCGATGCAATATGCGATCGCATCAAATTTTTGCCGATCGCGATCGGCTGATCCAAACCCTAGTTAATTTACTCAGTAACGCGATTAAGTTCTCATCGCCTCATAGCGAAGTAAGCATAGAAACAGAATCTCTCTCCGATCGGGTGATCTTTCGAGTTCGCGATCGTGGTCGTGGCATTCCCGAAAGCAATCTCGAAAGTATTTTCGAGCGTTTCAATCAAGTTGACGCTTCCGACTCTCGCCAAAAGGGAGGTACAGGTTTAGGCTTAGCCATCTGTCGCAGCATCGTCCAACAACATGGCGGCAAAATCTGGGTTGAGAGTGTCTTAACAGAAGGCAGTACTGTTTCATTTGTAATTCCCAATCGGAGTATTTAAAAAACAATTATGACCACCAAAACGATTTTACTGATTGATGATGAACCAAATCTGGCGGAAGTCATTTCTATTTGTTTGACAAGCTTTAAAGGCTGGAATATAAAAGTGGCTAACTCTGGCAAAACAGGGCTTAGCATTGTGCAAACAGTCAAGCCCGATGCGATTCTCCTTGATGTAATGATGCCTGAAATGGATGGTCTTACTGTCTATCAAGCCTTACAAAAGAACCCAGACACTCAAAATATTCCTGTAATTTTCTTGACAGCTAAGGTGCAAGCAAGCGATCTCAAAAAATTTGCTCAATTAGGTGTAGTTGGTACTATTGCCAAGCCCTTTGAACCTCTCATGATTGCCGATCAAATTACTCAGCTTTTAAATTGGTAAATATTAGGATTTACGCAAAACCACCTTGAAACCCTTATTTCACAGTAGGGGCAATTCATGAATTGCCCCTACTGCGCTTCATTCTCTTGACCTCAGATTATCCTCATTTTTATTCTTTATACTGTGTCCAAATTGAAAAATCTACAGTAAGAAGAAAAGTTGTACTTCTAACTAAAATGAAAAGTGAATCTCCAAAAAATATTTTATTGATCGATAACGATGATTATATTTGCCAAGTTGTGCAGTCTTGCATAGAAGTATTTAGTAACTGGCAAATAACAACCGCTAGATCGGGCGAAGAGGGATTAGCCGCGAGTTCCGCAGTCAGACCTGACGCAATTTTGCTGGATATGCAGATGCCGATTATGGATGGTTTTACTGTTATCAAAAAACTACGAGCCGATCCTCAGCTTGCTGATATCCCTGTAGTGCTATTGACTGCTCGCGTCGATCTAACCGAACCCCACAAGATTGCTCAGTTAGGAGTCCAAGGCGCGATCGCAAAACCTTTTCATCCCACTAAGATTTCTTCTGAAATTTCTCGGATTCTCGGTTGGTAGAATGAGCGATTAATTCAATGCCATCGCGAGCGCTGGAACGGTTCTGGTTATCCCTATGGTTTATTCAAAGAAGAGATTTCCCATTCAGCAAGGATCGTTCAAATATTAGATATCTATGATGCATTAATGCACAAACGTAGTTACAAGAAAACCTTCAGCACCGAAGAAGCGATCGCAATTATTTTAGAAGAAAATACAAGAGGTTGGTATCAAACAAGTTTGATCGACGATATTGTTGCTTTGCTGGGATTCCACAATCCCATTGTCAAAGCTTAGAAACCATTTAAGAATTGTCCTCATAAAGCCTTCATTTTTAGTTTCTACAATAGAGGCTTCGTATCTTTTTAAAAGATAATTGGAAGAAATATCTAAATGCAAAAGCCATATAGTAAAACTGTTTTATTGATAGATGACGATCCGTACATTCTCCAAATTGTACAGACCAGTTTAGAAGTCTTCAGCGAATGGAACCCAGCGATCGCGAATTCGGCAAAAAAAGGCTTAGAAGAAATTTTTAGGGCTAAACCTGATGCAATTTTGCTGGACATGATGATGCCAAATATAGATGGTTTTACGTTCCTTAAATACTTACAAGCAGATCACCAACTTGCGGGGATTCCTGTTGTACTACTAACATCCCGTGTAGATCTGCTCGAAACAAAAAAAATTGTGCTGTTAGGAGTCAAAGGCGCGATTGCAAAACCTTTTTATGCCATCACGCTTGCCTCTCAAATCTCTCAG
>CAIJEA010000263.1 GCA_903819605.1 uncultured cyanobacterium
GCTCAGCATACTATTCGCTGCTTTTAGATTTCGCTACAATTTTAATTTTATCAATTTCTTCCTTTATTTCACCTCCCTGATTCACCTATTGAGCCAAAATTAATCCCAGTATGGGTTTTGCGTTTTCATTTTGCCGTAGGCAAAATGAAAACCGCTATAGTTCTGCGATTTAATAAAGAACCAGATTTTAGTGGCGCGGCTCAGCCACACGCCACTAAAATCTGGTTCTTTATTTTACTGCGCGTCCCTAATGAATGTTGGGAATAATTCAAACCTGACTATTTAAATCTAAAAAAACAAAAACTTTATGTTGCAGAAATTTCGCTTATGTGTGGATAGAAAGTATATTTAGATTAGCTATCTCTTGGATTAATTTAGTAAAAATTCTTAACCATTTAAAATTTAATATCTGTCTATACTAGATTTTAAGATTAAAACTTCACAAACAAATCTATTTGGCTATTTTCTATCCTAAAGTATTCTGAAGTCGATGTCTTTTCTGATTTTTTATCTGAGAAATTCTACAAGATGAGAGAAACCAAAATGACTGATGTAAGTGTATTTTCAGATATTCAAAAGCACGTCCCTATTGTGGGAGATATAAACCTAAAAAGTCCATTGGCATATAAAGCAACGCGATTTGTGGCGGGAGCTTTAAATATTACTCAAATGGCTTTTGCCGAAGCCTATATAAATGGTTTAGAAATACCAGATTCGATTTTGTGCGCGATCATGGACAGATCGATGTCCACGTTGTTTAAACATTTCCCTAGCCTCATGGCTCCCTACGAATGGGTATTAAAAGAATCTGATCGCCTAGCTGAATCTTCACACGAACTAATGAAGCTTCAGTATGACTTACCTCAAGCCATGCTCAATTATATGATGGGAGATTGGCAAGTCATTTATCCCAAATATAGTATGGGACTTTGGGAGAAGGGTGCGATCGATCTCGAACAATCGCAAATGCACATGCTCGATCAAGTGATTGAACGGCTAGGAATCGTTGATGGTGACCACATTTTAGATTTTGGCTGTGGTTGGGGCTGTGTAGCCAACTATATTATGTCTAAGTTTCCCAATGTGCGATTTACAGGACTGAACTTAAGTCATCAACAGTGTGAGTACATTCGGGGCAAAATGCAAGATCCCCATAGCTACCTCAGTGGAAGTCGATTTACATTGCATGAAGGTGATTTGAATGATGCACAGTTTTCCGAAAAATTTGACAAAATCCTTTCAATTGGAGTCTTTTGTCATGTCGGAAATCTGACCAATACTTTCCAAAAACTATCAACTTTTCTCAAAAGTGATGGCAAGGTATTCATTCATATCTTTACTGTGCGTGTCCCGAATAATGTATCGTCTGGCTTTACCCACAAGTATATTTTCCCCCATGGTCGCTATTGGAATTATGATGCGATTCCGAGTTATAACCGCGATCTCAAAACTATCGATCGTTGGTATATAAATGGCAAGAACTATCAGAAGACACTGATGGAATGGTTGCGAAGATTTGATGAGTCCCAAGAGATGGTCAAGTCTCTAGACTACGGCATGGACTACGCCAAGTTCCGTCGTATCTGGCGATTCTATTTATTACTATTGGCTACAGCGATTGGAAGTTGTGATGGTGAATATAATGGTAATGGTCAGTATCTAATGACGCATAGGTGATATGCGATAAGGGACGCGTAGTAAAAGATTTTTTGTGGCGCGGCTCCGCCGCGTCACAAAAAATCTGGTTCTTTATTAAATCGTAGAACCCTAAAAACTTTAAAAATGCTTACATCAAGTACTCAAGCATTTTTAAAGTTCTTAACTAAATTTAGTTAAGAACTTTAAAAATGCCTGAGTGCGTGATGTAAGTAAGGTTTTTCGATAAGCGTCAGCCGCTTTTTTGATAGCATCAGCTTGTGTTGGATAGGAATGAATCACAGTAGAGAGCGTATTCAATCCTTTCTTTGTGGCGATCGCTAGCGTGATTTCGCTAATCATTTCTCCAGCATGACGAGCTACAATCGTCGCGCCTAAAATGCGATCTGAGCCACGCTGATGTAGAATTTTGACAAAACCTTCTGTTTCTCCATCATAAATAGCGCGATCGACGGTCGAAAAGGGAATCTTAATTTCATCAGATTCTAAGCCTTGGGCTTTGGCTTCTTTGGCATACAAACCCACATGGGCAATTTCAGGATCGGTATAAGTTACCCAAGGCATTACCAAATTGCTCAGCTTGCTTTTTCCTAAACCAAAGGGAGAGAAGAGCGTATTTTTAATTACGATTCGCGCAGCAGCATCGGCGGCATGGGTAAACTTCCAATTCATGCAGATATCACCTGCCGCATAAATGAGAGGATTCGTAGTTTGGAGATAATCATTTACTACTATGCCTCGCTGCTTGTCATAATCTACGCCCACAGATTCAAGATTTAAACCTTCAACGTTCGGCGATCGCCCAGCCCCAACTAGAATTTCATCGACTTCAATCTGATTAGAAATTCCATTTTGTTGATAATGGATTAGCTTGCCTGTATCAGTTTTTTCTACTCTAGCGATCGCACTGCCAAGAATTAAATTGATACCATCCCTCACAAATTTTTGTTGCACAATTTCGTCAGCATCAGCATCTTCGCGATCGAGTAAATGATTATTCTTATGTAGTAATGTCACCTCACAGCCTAAGCGATGAAATGCCTGAGCTAATTCACAACCAATTGGCCCCCCGCCGATTACTGCCAATCGCTTTGGGCGATCGGTTAGAGAAAATACAGTTTCATTAGTTAAGTATCCTGCTTCAGTAAGTCCCGCAATTTGCGGATCGGCAGCCCTTGCGCCTGTAGCGATTACGGCTTTTTTAAAGTGTAATTGAGTATTATTAACAGCGATCGCCTTCCCATCGATAAATTTTGCTGAACCAAGAAAAACATCTACGCCCAGATTGCGAAACCTTTCTGCGGAGTCATGGTGACTAATCCCAGCACGAAGCTTTCGCATTCGTTCCATTACTGCACCAAAATCAATGTCAATATTGCTAGGCGGATTGATTCCAAAGTTCACTGCATCTCGGATATCGGCAACTACTCGCGCCGAACGAATTACGCATTTGGAAGGAACACAACCGACATTGAGACAATCTCCTCCCATTAAGTTTTTCTCAATCAATGCGACTTTTAAACCCAGTCCTAGCCCTGCCGCTCCAGCCGCCACGACTAATCCCGCAGTCCCTGCACCAATTACCACTAGATCGTAAAGATCCGCAGGTTGAGGA
>CAIJEA010000264.1 GCA_903819605.1 uncultured cyanobacterium
CAATAGTTGCGGAAATTGAACCAAATCAAGTGGCGGGATTTGCTCTCTTTTTTACAAACTACTCTACTTTCTTGACCCGTAGAGGTATCTATTTAGAGGATCTGTTTGTGCTGTCAGAATATCGCGGCATAGGAATTGGTAAAGCTCTAATTAGCAATCTTGCCCAAGTCGCAGTAACCAGAGGATATGGTCGTTTTGAATGGTCGGTTTTAGATTGGAATGAACCAGCGATCGCTTTTTATCAACGTATTGGTGCTGAGGTTCTTCCAGATTGGCGGATTTGTCGAGTTACTGGCAATGCTTTAAAGCAACTAGCAGAATAATGTATGGCAAGTTTCTAACAATCGCGATTTGAAGTTAACCCAGTTGGCAAGACCGTTTTACATAACTTTGCCTTGGCTAATTGTGCTTCCGATATAGTCGCACTGGTTAGGTCAGCTTCAGTAAGATTAGTATTATCGAAAATAGCGTTCGTAAAGTTAGTCAACAATAATTTAGTATGTTTAAAATTGACGTAGCTCAGATTGGCTCCACTAAGATTAGCTCGACTGAGGTTAGAGAAGGTTATGCTTGCGCCTACTAAGTTTGCCTTACTTAGATCGGACGCAAGTATATAGGTATAGTCTAATTTGCTAACTGGTAAATAAGCTCCAGTCAGGTCACACAACTGGCATCTATTGGAAGTTTGTAGCTCAATAACATGGCGAGGATTAGCTGCCCATGCTGGCAAAGGACTCAAAAGCAATAGGAGGAGGAGCGCGATCGCCAAAAAGATACGATTTTTCATAGCTAAAGCTCTCTTAATCACTAGATTTAAAATAATTTTGATTAAAGCGCAAAGAGCTTTATTTAATCAATAGTCACAATCACAGGCGTATGATCGCTAGGTTGGGTAAGCTTTCTCGGTTCTACATCGATCGTACAGGCAGTTGCTCTGTCATAAAGAGATGCTGTGAGAAAATGGTAATCAATACGCCAACCTCGATTGCGTTGAAATCCGCCAGAACGGTAATCCCACCAACTATAGTACCCGCCATCAGATTCAAACTTCCGAAATACATCTTTAAATCCAAGGTTTAAGATCTCAGCTAAGGCTTCACGCTCGATATCCGTTGACATTACCTTTTTCTCACGACCCTTGGGATCGTAAATATCAATATCGGCGATCGCCACATTAAAGTCACCGCAAATTAGCACATGAGGATTTTTGTCCAGCAATGCTTGCAAATACTCGCGTAATAATTTTAGCCAACGCAGTTTATAGGCATACTTTTCGCTGTCAACTTCCGAGCCATTTGGCACATACATATTCACAATCTGGACATCGCCATATTTACCCGTAATTAAACGCTTTTGTTCATCTAAGCTAGGTTCTGTAATTTCGCCCAAAATTGACGCAAACCCCATTTGAATATCTTGCACAGGCGATCGCGATATCATTGCCACACCGTTATAGGATTTCTGCCCATAGATATAAGTTTGGTAGCCTAACTCATGAAATGGGCTATGGGGAAAGTCTGCATCAATCACCTTTGTCTCTTGCAAACACAATATGTCAACATCAGGATTTGCTTGCAACCAATCACAAACATGGGTAATTCTTGTACGGACTGAGTTTACGTTCCAAGTTGCTATTTGCATTAAATCTCTATTGCTTATCAAAAAATTGTACAAATAACTTTAACAGTCTTGATGCCAATTACCCAGAGAGAAGGCATTGATTTAATGATAAAAGTTCGACTATAGTCATGCTTGAGTTAGTTACGACAAAATCAAAGCCCAAATAAATAAAGGCGATGCGATACATCGTCTTTATTTATTTGGGCTTTCTGTTCTAAGTAAAACTTGCATTGCAATAGGATAAAAACAAAAATTCATTTGTCTTAATTCGTCTTTAACTTGAATACAAGTGTTAACAAATTAATTGTTTAGAACATATTCACAGCGAATGTCTGAGCAATTAAAAATCCCGTTGGCTAGTATTTACCTGTTTTGCAAAACAACAGCATCTAGCCTTCTAATCCTTTCGATCATAATTTTCATTACGTTAATCGAGAACTGTGGAGTTTGCTGTACCAAAAAAGTAAACCGTTTTTGATCGACAGGAACTAACTTACATTCTGTTTTAGCGATCGCTGTGGCACTTCTTGGACTTGCATCGATCAGCGCCATTTCACCAACAATCCCACCAGCCCCAGTGGTATCTAACAGCTTACCATCAATGAAAATTTCTACTTCACCTTCAAGAATTGCGTACATACGATCGGCAACGTCACCCTTCTGAAAGATTGTCTGACCTGCGGGAATGATGACAAAATCTTTGGAATTCTTGAACAAATCAATCGTAGTCAAAGTCAAACTCCGCTTTATATATAATTAAACAAAAACAATTCAACAAAAATACGACATTCATTGTAATAGTGAATCGACTTATAATGTTAATTAAATAGCCAATATCTATAAAATAAATAGTAGGTTAAAATTACATTAACTTGAGATTAAATATTGGTAATAACTGAGTAATCAAAACAGCGATCGCTGCACCAATTGTAGTATTTATTCCATTTACCAGTTCATTAGTTAACCAGTCATACTTTTCTTGTAGAGTTGCCCCGATTAAACTTTCAATATTGGTAGCGACAAAAGCGGCGATCGCACATACAAGTAGATACCAAGGACTAGCCAAGAGACCCACAGCCCATCCAATTGCAGCGATGAATAGTGAACCAATAATTCCTGCGATCGTTCCTTCTAGACTAACTGCGCCCTCTGTACCTGCGGCAACTGGTTTGAGCGTGGTGATCAGAAATGTACTCTTACCATAGGCTTTACCAATTTCGCTAGCAGTTGTGTCTGCGAGTTTGGTACTGAGACTAGCAACATATGCCAATGTCCAAAGTGGATTTGGCGCGATCGCTTGCCCGATGGCACAAACTGCCCCAGTTGCTGCCGAACCCCAAAGATTTTCAGGACCCCTTGCCCCATCACGTTTCTCAGCAATACCTTTAGACTCTTTGATGTCTTTACCGATTCTAGTTACTCCTGAACCAACGATGAGATAGCTTAAAATTACAATATAGCCTTGCCAACTTAAACAGCCCCAGATAACGATCCCTAAAACCCATGCATGACAAATCCCCTCGGTGGTCAAAACTTTACGAGGCAACAATAAGGCGATCGCCCCAAGAATAGTGTTAAGCACAATCGCGACTATCCAGTCCTGCGAAATTGGGAAACTATTGAGCATAAAAATTAATCCTTTTACAAATACTTGATAGATGAATGTTTAAACACGTATGCAAAATGAACTACCCAAACCCGTAAAGTTGCGCCCCTGCGGGCACAACTTTACGGGTTTGGATATGTAATTAATTGTGTACATCTACTTATTTCGCCTATCAAAACATTATGGAGTAACAATCATCATGACCGAAGCATTTGAGCAGTTTTTTGACAACCTCCAGTGGATGAGTTGGAACTTATTCTTAGCAATCATTCCTTGTGTGCTTAGCTTTATTTTATTTGCCAAGCGATCGCCAAAGCGATTATCTAAAAATCCTATCTGGTGGTTTGGTCTAGTAATTTTTATATTATTTTTACCAAATGCGCCTTACATAATTACGGACATCATTCATTTTGTGAATGATTCGCGATCGCCAGAAATTTCCGCCAACGGCGTAATTTTTGTCATGATCCCACAATATTTAGTTTTTTTATTACTGGGCTTTCAATGTTACGTTCTCTCCATGCTCAAGCTGATTCAATATTTAAGCTGGATCAAGATCGTCAAAAATATAACTTTGCTAGAAATAAGTATGAACTTTCTCTGTGCAATTGGTGTTTATTGGGGAAGAGTCAATCGATTAAATAGTTGGCATGTATTTACTCAGCCCCGCCGAGTTATTCATGATGCGATTAACAATCTTGAAAATCCAAATTTTTTCTTTGGCACAATTCTATTTTTTATCGTTTTTACGAGTCTTTACTACATCTTCAAATGGATTAATTTAGCGATCGTCCTCTATTGGCAAAATCGCTCTAATCACATCTCTATATAGGAATACAAGCGACATACAGGAATTAGGATTATCTTAAAAGCAATGATGGAGATGTAGTATAGACAGGGACTATATGCCGATCGCCGAAGCGCATGAATCGTAATTTTTGGATTATCGCCCTCATTTCTTTTATCAACTCTCTGAGCTTTACGATTCTGATTCCTGTTTTGTATCTCTACGGCAGACAGTTCAAGTTAGATGATTTTCAGATCAGTTTTTTATTTGCGATTTATTCGATCTCTCAATTTTTTGCCACCCCGATCATTGGCAAACTTAGCGATCGCTTTGGACGCAAACCATTACTGATAATTAGTTTGGCAGGTACAGTGGTGGCAAATCTCATGGGAGGGACAGCAACGAGCGCCGCCGTACTTTTTTTTGCAAGATTTCTAGATGGGATTACGGGTGGAAATGCTTCAGTAGCCCAAGCTGTAATCGCCGATGTCACCCCGCCCGAAAACCGTGCCAAAGCGTTTGGCATTAACGGAGCCGCCTTTGGACTAGGCTTTATTCTTGGACCTGCGACGAGCTTGCTTGCCCAAAAAGCCGCGCTCAATACTCCTTTAGGCAAATCCTTTGGTGCTTCTTTTTTAGTGTCAGGAGTAATTGCCGCGATCGCCCTATTGCTAACAATTTTCGTTCTACCTGAAACCCTCAAAATCAGAGCTCAAAAAGCCCAAAACATCTTCGATATTGGTTTGGAGAATCTAATTAAAGGCTTATTTATGCCCAAGGTCGGCATTTTATTAGTCATCAATTTTCTTACAGGGATGACATTCACGCTCTTTACTTTTGCTTTTCAACCATATTTCATCATCGTACTTAAGCAAAATAGCGATGCGCTAACTCTTATGTTCTTACTATTTGGGGTGCTAGGCGTAATTATGCAAACATTGGGCATTTCCCAAATGACAAAACACTTTCAACTCACACAGATTCTCTTTTTAGGATTATTCATCCGTAGTCTTTCTTTTGTTTTGATGCCTATTTGGGAAAATATATATTACTTTGTCATTGTTTGTATTCTCTTCTCACTGCTAAACTCAGTAGTCCAACCAATGATTAGTGCGCTAATTTCTCTCAACTCTAGTCCAGAAGAACAGGGGACAGTATTAGGGATAAATTCCTCCTATCTCAGCATATCTAATGCCTTTGGACCTGTCATTGCTGGGCTAGTTGTCAATCAAGCTAATCCTCAATCCTATGGATATCCTCTCTATTTAGCAGGATGTTGCACATTCCTCGTCCTGATATGGGCATTTATAAACCGTAAAAGTTATGCGGTTAAATCGGTGAGGTGAACCCTACTAAAAAAGGTGCGGTTCTCCCGCTACTCATAACTTTGCAACTATTTCATAATAACCATGTGAACAAACAGGAAGTACGAAACACCATCAAATTCTTAATCAGCTTCTTGAAGTTCATAGTTGTTTAGAAATAACTCAAGGTGATTTTTATGTTAGTACGTTTCCAACCTTTTCAAGAGATAGAACAAGTACGTCGTCAATTTGATCGATTGTTCCGTGATTTAGTAACATTAGACGAAGAAACCGCCAAAGGTAACTGGGTTCCCCCTAGCGAACTCCGCGACGATGGCGACCATTTAACGCTGAGACTCTCACTTCCTGAAATCGAAGCTAAAGATCTCGATATTCAAGTAACTAAAGATTCTCTCTCAATATCTGGCGAACGTCATATTGAGAAAAAAGAGGAATCCCAAAAAGGTTACTATTGGAGCGAAATCAGCTATGGTAAATTCCGTCGCGTCTTTGCACTGCCTGTAGCGATCGAAAATGAACAAGTGAAAGCAGATTATACCAATGGTATTCTTACATTGACTTTACCAAAAGCTAATGAAGTCAAAGCTTTCAAGGTCAATATCACCAATGAGTTGAGATCGG
>CAIJEA010000265.1 GCA_903819605.1 uncultured cyanobacterium
GGCAAAATGAAAACCGCCATAATATATAAAAGCCTAAAGAGAGTTTCAGAGATCCGCGCTGTAACTCTCTTTGGGCTTTCGGGTTTTCCTAATATAAATGGCTATAAACGAAAAGAGCACCCGACAGGTGCTTTTTTCGTTTGTTTGAATGGTTATAATGCACTCAGAACTATTAGGTATATAGACATGGGCAAAAACAAAGAAAAATCAGCCGATAAAGAGCTATCTAGCCCGATTAATATTGGAATTTCTGAAGACGATCGCACAGCGATCGCTGATGGATTGTCACGGTTACTCGCTGATACCTATACCCTTTACCTCAAGACTCATAATTTCCACTGGAATGTAACTGGACCAATGTTCAATACATTGCACCTCATGTTTGAAGGGCAATATACCGAACTCTCCTTAGCTGTCGATCTGATTGCTGAACGAATTCGCTCGCTCGGAGTCGCGGCTCCTGCAACCTATACAGCATACGCAAAACTTACTTCAATTCCTGAAACTGAAGGCGTACCTAAAGCAACAGAAATGATCAAGTTGCTAGTTGAAGGACAAGAAGCGGTTGTACGTACTGCACGTTCGATTTTCCCGATCGCCGAACATGCTAATGATGAACCAACCGCCGATCTACTAACCCAAAGGATGCAAGTCCATGAGAAGACAGCATGGATGTTGAGAAGCTTGCTAGAAGAATGATTGTATAGCAGTAGCCCTATATTAGGAAACAATCAAAACCCAGAAGAGAGTGGCGGTGCTCCGCGCCGCCACTCTCTTCTGGGTTTTATGTCTTAACTTACTTGGCTATAGCTATAATTTGCGCCGCACAAATTACGTTAGGATAAATCTTTAGAACGTAAGCATTTCCATCGAAGTTGAATAACTCGCATTTTTTAATACTTTTCTCTACCTTTTTTTTACTACTACAAGTCCCCGCAACACTTGTACTTCTCAAACGTCTTAGCACTGCTCGCGATCGCACGCCGCCCCTATTACCACTTGAGCCAGCAGCAGAATCCTTAGCCCAGCAAAATCCTCAAGTGTCGATCGTCATCCCCACACTAAATGAGATAGATCGCCTACCAACATGTTTAGAAGGTCTACGCGATCAAGCTGCCAAAGAAATCATTGTGGTAGATAGCCGATCGCAGGATGGCACGCCAGAATATGTCAAGAAATTACAAATCGATTATCCAATTCCTCTGCGTTTAATTACCGATGATCCTTTGCCAGAGGGTTGGGTTGGTCGTCCTTGGGCGTTACATACAGGGTTTTTGAATAGCGATCCAACTAGTGAATGGATTTTAGGTGTTGATGCCGATACATTTCCTCAAAAGGGTTTAGTTGCTAGTTTTGTCCAAAAGGCGATCGCTGACAACTTTGATATTGTCTCGCTGTCGCCAAAATTTATTCTCAAGACCGCAGGCGAACAGTGGCTTCAACCTGCATTACTAATAACACTCATTTTTCGATTTGGAGCTACAGGCGATCGCGCTCAATTTACTGAAGATCGGGTAATGGCAAATGGTCAATGCTTTCTATCAAGACGCTCTAAACTAGTTGAGCTAAATGGCTACGAACTAGCCAAATCATCATTTTGTGATGATGTCACTCTCGCCAGATTTGCTGCCCAACGTGGCGCAAAAGTCGGATTCTTAGATGGGGCAGCACTAATGCAAGTGCGCATGTATACATCCATGCAAGAAACATGGCGCGAGTGGGGGCGATCGCTCGACCTCAAAGATGCTTCAACTCCAATGCAAACCTTTGCGGATTGCCTATTACTAACGTCAGTTCAGGGTTTGCCCTTGCCACTGCTAGTTACACTCTCAATTTGGCAACCAGTGCCAAATCTATTCATAAATACTTTGTTCTGGCTCAATGCTTTTCTGGTATTTATCCGATGTTTGCTAGTCTTCGGCATCCGTACCAGCTATACCGAAGTTGGCTTTTGGTTCTGGCTATCCCCCCTCGCCGATCCTTTTGCAGTACTTCGTATCTGGATTTCTGCGCTCACTAAGCCCAAAAGTTGGCGCGGTCGTACTTACACTTAACTAACTTTAAAGCTTTCACGCGTCGCGTGAAAGCTTTAAAGTTAAAAGAAGACAACCCGACTATCAAATCCTTGTCGGCGCATAGTCAAATTTAGAGTTTCAGCACTACTCCGATCGGGATAACCCTGTACCTCAATGTAAGTGCCCCGATAGGAAGATCGCAACTGTGCGGCTGGAACGATCGTTTGGACTCTTTGTAATTCAGATACGGAGCCTGTTGGGACAATCACAAAGTAGTGAAGCTGCGATGCATTTGGAACACCTTCACTTACGTTCTGTGGAATTGGCTGTGGGTTACTTTGCGTTGGAATCGGCTGACTTTGTTGCGGTATGGGTTGAGGCGATCGCACAATCTCGATTGCATTGTTTTGATTATTAGGAGCGTCTGAACCAGGCACACCAGGTAAAGCATCATTTGTTCGCGAAGTCTGGATGGGGATTGACTCCACAGGGACGGGTGCAGACGATGAAGGTGCAGGATTAGATGTAGGGATCGACGGAATTGTACTGTTAGTTGTAGAAGGGAAAGTTGCAAATTTACTTTGTACAGTTCTGATTTGTGGGGTAAGTCCTGCTTGACTAAACTGGGCAGCGCGACGTTGCGCCAGATTTAAATTGTTGAAACGCCCTAACTGGACAACTTGTTCGCCAGTATCTAGACGACTTACAAAGGCATCAGGCGCTAATATCTTTGCCTGTTTGACGTTTGCCACATTGGTTAGGTATACAAGATACTGTGTACTGCCAGAACTTGCTGGGACTGCTGAATCAGTGGGGAAAGACTGTGCGTTGGCAGGGGTACTGAAATTGAGAATAACATTAGCGCTAATACCCACAAGCGATAATAGCCCAATGGCAAAACTACGAAGGTGTGTGTGTGTGTGGAGTCTCATATGCTTGCCAGCCAAAGGTAGCGAAAAAACGAAATTGGGCGCGATTGTACCATACTCTACAAGACGCACATAATCTCTTTTGGTTCAATCTTTCTTGAGATTGTACGTCAAGATTACGCTCTCAAGATTATGATTGGGATTGAAAAAACTCAAAATTGTGAAGACACGCTTTGCGTGTTTTAATGCGATATTGCTATAAAAATAAGAGAAATCATGGCAGTAGATCTGACCCGCGTCCAACCACCGCTCAAAGTTTATCCGCCTAAAATAAATCAATTTGTATTGAAAATCATACGGCTGTTAACGCCATTTTGGTTACGGTGGCAATGTGGTATCAAGCAGATTGAAACCCGTTATGTCGATCGCCTTGTCGAAGTCACCAAAAAATTTCAGGATGGCAAAGCGCGATATATATTAGCCTTTCGGCATCCCACCACAGACGATCCTTTTGGAATGCTTTATATGCTTGCCTATGCAGTGCCAGAGCAGGCAAGAGATATGGGGATTAAGTTGACAAAGACACCCCATAGCAGTTTTGTTTACGATCGCGGGATTTCGATGTGGGCGGGAGACTATATTAATTGGCTATTCCCAGCACTGGGGGGGATTTCCATTTTTCGAGGAAAGCTCGATCGCCCAGCATTGAACCTCATCCGTCAACAGATTACTAGTGGGGAATCACCGCTCTCGATGGCTCCTGAAGGTGGCACAAATGGCAAAAGCGAACTGGTGGCTGAATTAGAACCTGGAATTGCTCAGATTGGTTTTTGGGCAGCCGAGGATTTACTCAAGGAGGGGCGTACGGAGGAAATGCTGATTGTTCCTGTTGGTATTCAATATGAATACTCGATTGCCGCTTGGGGCAAAATTGATGAAACGATCGCGGCGATTGAAAAAGAATGTGGAATCACAAAACCTGCAATTACAACTTCGACACGATACCAAAGACTTTATGAATTGGGGAGTTACCTAGTCCAATGGGTTAGTGATTATTACAAAACCTTTTACGGTAACTATGCGAGAAAAGATAAGGATGTTCCCGATTCCGATGATTTGGCAACCCGCATTGAGGATTTAGCCGATCGCATTTTGAGCGTCGCGGAAATGAGTTTTGGCATCAAATCTAAAGGCTCGCCAATAGATCGCTGTCGCCGCCTCGAACAGGCAGGGTGGGATCGCATTTTTCGCAACGATCTTCAGGATATCGAGCAGTTATCGCAAGTAGAGCGCTGCTTTGCCGATCAGCTTGCCCTCGAAGCTAACTACAGCAATTGGCATATGAAAATTGCTGAAAGTATTATTGGTGTTACTAGCGACTATGTGCGACAGCATCCCAGTCCAAGCCGTTACATTGAGGTCTTGAAACTAATGTGGAGCGTGTTGCAGCGCGTCACCGAACGAAATCCAGATTCAGTTTTTAAAGAAACTCCAAATTTTGGCGATCGCAAGGTGATTCTCTCAGTCGCTGAGCCAATCTCTGTCTCAGAGCGTCTGTCTGAATACCAATCTAGCCGCACTGCTGCAAAGGAATGTAATCGCAAACTCACCGAAGAAATCCATAGTGCGATGAAGAACTTAGTTATTCCGTCGGTTATATAAATTACAAACAAGGGGCTTAAGCCCCTTGTTTGTATAAGCTTTGGCAGTCTTCGAGATTGAGGCGCGATCGCGTGGCTATGTTCATTGATGAGGTCTCGCCACGAGCGAGATGGATTGCACCTGCACAGCCAATCATCGCCGCGTTATCCGTGCATAGGCTCAAGGGTGGAAAAATTGCGCGAATTTGATGTTCATCTGCCATCTTGACTAAACGCGATCGCAAAGCACTATTTGCGGCAACGCCACCAACTGCAACGATTGTCGATAAATTATGCTCGATCGCGCATTTAATTGTGCGACTAGCGAGAGCGGCAGCGACAGTTTCTTGAAAACTCGCGGCAATATCGGCGATCGGTAATTCTTCGCCATTGGGACTTAACTTTTGGGTTAGCCGCAACACAGCAGTCTTTAAACCGCTAAAACTTGAATCGTAGGGAAAATCAGGAATTCGACCCTGCGGTAATTTGTAAGCTTGAGGATTACCCGCGATCGCGATCTTGTCAATTACTGGCCCCCCAGGATAGCCCAGACCTAATAGCCGTGCTACCTTGTCAAAAGCTTCCCCTGCGGCATCATCGCGAGTCTTACCCATTACTTGGTAATCGGTATAGTCCTTAACGAGAATGATACTGCTATGCCCACCAGAAACTAGTAAACATAAAAAGGGCGGCTCTAAAGTCGGATCGGCGAGTAAAGCCGAACAAATATGTCCCTCAAGGTGATGCACAGCAATCAACGGCTTTTTATGTAAAATTGCCAAGGTTTTTGCCGCCGTAACCCCGATCATGAGCGAACCAATTAATCCAGGTGCAGTGGTCACTGCAATCCCATCGATCTCTGCCCAAGTCTTTCCTGACTCTCGATAGGCTTGCGCGATCGCGGGATTAATTGTCTCAACATGTTGTCGTGCCGCAATTTCGGGGACTACACCACCATAGAGGGCATGGGTTTGGATTTGCGATGAAACTACGCTGCTAAGAATTTGGCGATTGCATACTACCGCCGCCGCCGTTTCATCACAGCTAGATTCGATCGCGAGAACTGTAGGCATTTTTTACGTAATCGTAAGATAATCTAGCTGGCGCTTAGCGCCAGCTAGATTATCTTAATTGATAACTTACTTTACAGGTTGTGAAGATTGCTTTACCAAGGCGCGATCGCTGATATACGATCTGAAATTAAGTTCTCAAACGAAAATATCGTTATTTTTGCCTATCTTAACAAAGGTAAATTAAGGTCAGTCCATGAAAAGACTTTTTGCTCTCATTCTAGTTATTAGTTTGTGGTTTGGCGTTAGCCTTGCCGCAACCCCTGCCGCATACGCAGAATTCTCATTCAATGCTTTGACTCCTTGTGCTACATCTTCTGCTTACCAAGATCGCTTGCAATCTGAAGTTGGCGGCTATACAGCGCGTCTTGATAACTTCAAGGCTGGTAGTGCTCCTGCTGAGTACCTCAAAGGTAAAATTGCTCAAACTGAAGCTCGCTTTGCAAAATATGCACAAGCTGGCTTGCTCTGTGGTGAAGATGGACTACCCCACTTGATCAGCGATGGTCGTTGGGATCGTGCTGGCGAATTCACCATTCCTGCTTTGATGTTCCTATACATCGCTGGTTGGATCGGCTGGGTTGGTCGTAGCTATCTAATTGCTATCCGCAAGGATAAAGCAACCGCAGCTCAAAAGGAAATCCTCATCGATCTTCCTCTTGCTGTTAAGTTTTCTTTGACTGGCTTTGCATGGCCACTTGCTGCTCTTAAAGAATTTGGCACTGGCGAATTAGTAGCTCCTGAAAATGAAGTTACCGTCTCGCCTCGCTAGTCTATGTTTCTAGCGATCTCTTTACAATTTTCTGCATAGTGTTTCAGTAAACTTCTTTAACACTTTAGAGAATCCTCAAAACTATCCAAAAGGAGAACTCCATTGAACGGTTTCTTATCATCTGCTCCTGTGGTAGCTGCTATATGGCTCACCATCACTGCTGGTATCCTGATCGAAGCTAACCGCTTTTTCCCAGACACCCTGACATTCCCTTTCTAAATCTCAACCCTGTTTAATTTAAGAGCATTGCTCTTAAATTAAACAAAAAAAGAAAGGCGGTGCATTGCACCGCCTTTCTTTTTTTGTTGCTATACTTCCATTTCGAGATGATTATGATTTAATCTTGTCTTTGTGCTGAGGACAAGCGATCGCTACACTACCACCCACAACGTAACCTGTATACTCTTTCAACTTGGCGAGTTTATCCGCAGGTATAGAATTAGTGCTACCTTGTTTATCAAATTCTTTCTCAAGCGCATCAATTAGAGTCGCGAAAGGAACACCAGAGTCCAATGCTTTGCAAGTTTCTGATGTCACTAGGCTGACATACTTTTCGCCACCAGTTGCTTCATACATTTCCTTGTATTCAGCATTCTGTTTGACAAAACTGTCAACATCTTTAGCTTTTTCTGCATAAGCTTCAGCTTTAGCGTCAGCTTTAGGAGAAGCTGATGTAGTTCCTGTAGGACTTGCTGAGGGAGAAGCTGAGGCTGAAGGAGAAGCTGAGGCTGAAGGAGAAGCTGAGGCTGAAGGAGAAGCTGAGGCTGAAGGAGAAGCTGAGGCTGAAGCTGAAGCTGATGGGGAGGGCGACGTTGTGGTCGCACTAGGTTGCTGGCATGATGCTACTGCCAACGTAATGGAAACAGGTAGCAACAAACGCCTAGCAAAGTGTTTAAGCATATTTGACATTTAGAAGTAAAGTTCATTAACTCAATAATATTAGCCTACCAATATTGTTTATAGCTATAGCCACTTGTATTAGTATTAAATTCAAGGATGAAATACGGCTTTTCTCGTCATATCTGGTTTTGAGGTTTTCCCTAATTTTTGTGACGATGTACATACGGTGACTTTTGCATCAATAAAGCTAGATGATAGAAGGCAAGTGATATCAATACTGCCCCATTATTTTTTAGGAACTTTACTCGCGATCGCTACAAAAAACGAAAGTTGGGCTTATTATTTAGGGTAGATTTTGGCTTTACATAGGTATACGAAGATTTATGTTTAATGCAACTGAACTGCTGATCGGTAATTTTGTTGAGCAATTAAAACTAGGATATCGCCGTACCTATGGCGGCTATCTGCATGACTACGAAGATATTATCGGTTGGGCTGGCAATATGGCTCTCGAAAATATTGCTAATAGTGATGCGCTTTACCACAACGTTGAACATACAATATTGGTAACGCTGGTTGGGCAAGAAATTTTGCGCGGCAAGCATATTCGTGAAGGGCGAGTCTCTCCCGAAGATTGGCTGCATTACATTATTTCTCTTGTTTGTCATGATATTGGCTATGTCAAAGGAGTTTGCCTTCAAGATGGCAATGGCAAATATGCAACTGGCATTGGGGAGGGCATGGTGGAACTCCCACCAGGAGCTTCTGATGCTGGACTAACTCCTTACCACGTTGATCGCGCCAAACTATTTGTGAATCAGCGCTTTGCTAACCATTCTTTAATTAAGGCTGAGAAAATTTGCCGCAATATTGAACTAACAAGATTTCCTGTCCCAAAAACTGGCGATCATCAAGACACGACCCATTTTGCAGGATTAGTGCGATCGGCGGATTTAATCGGACAACTTAGCGATCCTCGCTATCTAAAAAAAATCGGCGCTTTATTTTATGAATTTGAGGAGACTGGTGTAAACGAAGCATTAGGATATGCTCATCCAGGTGATCTACGTCGCAACTATCCAAAATTCTATTGGACGAACGTATACCCATTTGTGAAAGATGCTTTGTACTATTTGTCGCTAACGCAGCAAGGTCAGGAGATAGTGGCACATCTATATTCAAATGTGTTTGTAGTTGAGCATGAAAAGCCTGAATATCAGCAATCAATGTCTAATTTACCTGTCATTATTACTCCATAATTGCAGTTGCCAATCAAAAAGGGGAGATGATGTGAAGCATCATCTCCCCTTTTTGTGTAAAAAACGTGAAGAGAGTTGTGACACAAAGCGCCGCAACTCTCTTCACGTTTTTATAGCGATCGACAAATCAAAACCCAAATAGATAAAGGCGGCGTGAAGCGCCGCCTTTATCTATTTGGGTTTTATGTCCTAAGCAAAACTTGCATAGCTATATCTTGATTATTTACCGACAAATGACATAGTTAGGCTGTCTGAAGCAAGGAAGTGATCGAGGTGATAGGCTCTCTCTTCAGTTTTTAAGAGAATTGTTTCATAGAGATAACGTGTTGCCCGATCGCCTAGGCTCTCAGCTTGTGAGGCTTGGCGACGTAATAGTTGAATAATTGCTTGTTCGGCAGCAAGATCGTGTTCAACCATTTTCCGACAATCGTAGGCTCCATCAAGCTCTGATTCGATGCAAGATAATTCTGCCAATCTCGCAAAACTTGCGACTGGAATGCCACCTAAGCCATTCAGACGTTCGCCCAGATCGTGGACATGACCGATTGCTGCTTTAAGGCTATCTTCAAAAAAATGATGCAACGAATAAAATTCAGCACCATCAACGACAAAGTGATGTTTTTGATATTGCAGGTACAAAGCTTGAAAACTTGCTAGAGCGACGTTTAATCCCTCAACAACTGGTGTGGTTACACTTTTATCGAGCAGAACTGGATTGTCAGCAACTTCGCCAAATGCGCGAACTAGCCCTTGAACAGTAGACATGATTTAGGTTTCCTTTGGAACAGTAAAGTTGATCTCAAATTATCTTGATAAGCGCCAGCATCTTTTAACAGCAAAAATGATAGCGCTAATTACTTGTGAAAAATAAATTACCTAAACCCTTAAAGTTGCGCCCCGCAGGGGCGCAACTTTACGGGTTTGAATGTTTCATTAATTATGTACATCTACTTAATATTGCCAATTGCCAGTCTTACTAAAGGCTGAGATTAAAAACTCTTGCCTTTAGTTGAGAATAATTTGCATTTATATAGTAACCTTAAATCTAATCACTATTGAAAATTAATCTCAATATAAAGCTAGTGTAAAAGCCTAATTCAACTATGAATCCAACTAATTATTCTTTGCAAGGACATCAAACGCTATCAGTTAATGGTATGGAAAGGTGGGATGTCTATCATCGGTTGCAAGAGTTAGAAATCCCATGTCAATGCTCGATTAACCAGCCTTTAACCGTTCAAATTTCTTGCCCAAATCATTTGTTGCAAGTTTGGATTGTCGTCAAACGAATTAATTCTCTACGTCATGATTTAGTGGCTACTTTAGAGAATAGCTGGCAAATATAGTTAGACAGTTAACTTAATTTTAGGTACAAGGCTATGTCAAAGTTGTTGGAGCAATCAACCAATTTTCAGGTTGTGGCAAAATTTCTTGGGGTAATTCTTAAAGATGGATATAGAGTCAAGTATTTAAGAGTAGCGATCGCTGCTCAAGAATATTGGATCAAGCTACCCAAAGAATTGAGCCATAAATTTGATCGGAATTTAAGCGTTGGTTCTTGGTTAGAAATTTATGGAACCCAAACACTAGAGCGCAAAAAAGGAATTCTTAAGATGGAAGCTTCATCTTTTATGACTGTTAATGAGCCGAATGATTTATTGAAGCCGATGGTGAATGAACAGAAAGCGATCGCCAAGCCCAAGAATCAGACAGCTTGTATTTTGATTTGTCAGAAATCAGACTGTTGGCAAAGGGGCGGTAAAGAAGTCTATCAGAGGTTGGAAGAGCAGTTAAGTGATCGTGGTTTAAGCGATCTCGTCCAGATCCAAAAAACGGGATGTCAAAAACAATGCAAACAAGCGCCTAATCTAGTTGTGATGCCCAACAAAGCTAGACATAGTAACGTTAGACCATCACAAGTTGATGGTTTGTTAAATCGATATTTTGGTAACACAATCGTATAGAAATCCGAAATTATTTATTAGGCTTCGACATCTCTGACTCAGAGATGTTTTCTGGTTGAACGAATAAGATGTATATCAGTAGACAGTTATGTTAGGGAAAACCCAAAACCGAGAAGAGAGTAGCGGCGCTTCGTTCCGCCACTCTCTTCTTTAATGTATTAACTTATTTGACGATCGCTTCAACGATTTGCAGTAATATATAGGCTTATGCTTGTTTGCAAATATTGATTATTCAGGATGTAATTTCATTTTGAAAGCATTAAAACCTAGACTCAGTCTAGATTTTAAAATTGGTATAGCGCTAAACTAGATCTAACAATTTATAAATTTTTATAGACAGAAGAAAGCGTGATTGATACCCGTCTCGATCTTTACCCTGCCTCTACGGTTCCTAATGGTTGGCCTGGACTGATATGTCGCTATGCGGATTACTTGCCAGTTACAGACCGGACTCCGATTGTAACTTTGCATGAAGGCAATACGCCACTAATCCCCGCAATCGCCTTGAGTCAGAGGCTCGGTCGCAATATCAAAGTCCTGTTGAAATATGACGGACTTAACCCCACAGGGAGCTTTAAAGATCGAGGCATGACCATGGCGATCTCTAAGGCTAAGGAAGCTGGCTCGGAAGCTGTAATTTGCGCGAGCACGGGCAATACTTCGGCTGCGGCAGCAGCCTATGCCAAACGTGGTGGAATGAAAGCATTTGTCTTGATTCCTGATGGCAAAATCGCCCTTGGTAAACTAAGTCAAGCATTAATTTACGGAGCTGAAGTAATCGCGATCGATGGCAATTTCGACCAAGCTCTCGAAATTGTAAGAGAAATGTCGGAAAAATTCCCTATTACTTTGGTTAATTCCGTTAATCCTTATCGTTTAGAAGGGCAAAAGACGGCTGCCTTTGAATTGGTGGAAGCGATCGGCGATGCTCCAGACTGGCTCTGTATCCCGATGGGCAATGCAGGTAATATCACCGCTTATTGGATGGGATTTTCGCAATATTATGCGTCTGGCAAATCGACTAAGCGCCCACGGATGATGGGATTTCAAGCGGCTGGTTCTGCACCTTTAGTCACAGGAAAGATTTTTGATAAGCCTGAAACGATCGCTACGGCGATTCGCATTGGTAATCCTGCAAACTGGGCAAAGGCTTTAAAGGTAAGGGAAGAGAGCGATGGCGCTTTCCATAGTGTTACCGATGTTGAAATTCTGGCAGCTTACAAGTTCTTGGCAGGTGAGGAAGGCGTTTTTTGCGAACCTGCTAGTGCTGCGTCAGTGGCAGGTTTGCTAAAAGTCAGCGAACAAATTCCTTCAGGAGCAACAATCGTCTGCGTATTGACAGGGAATGGGATCAAAGACCCTGATACAGCGATCGCCTGTGCTGAATCTAATTTACACAAGGGGGTTGCCCCAGATATTACCAGTGTTGCCAAGGTAATGGGCTT
Organism: uncultured cyanobacterium; assembly: GCA_903819605.1. Taxonomy (GTDB): domain Bacteria; phylum Cyanobacteriota; class Cyanobacteriia; order Pseudanabaenales; family Pseudanabaenaceae; genus Pseudanabaena. The sequence goes on from CAIJEA010000265.1 coordinate 11,875, forward strand.
CTGAACAAAGAACCTCCCATTGGGAGGTTCTTTGTTTAGAGATCTTGCAATCGTAATTTTACTGAGTCTCCGTGAGATGGTAAGCCTTCGGCTTCTGTGAGCAAGGCGATCGCCCCAGACACTTCTTTTAAGGCTTCGGGACTGTACTGGATCAAACTGGAATGCTTCAAAAATGTCTCGACCCCCAGAGCTGAGGAATACCGTGCACCGCCACAGGTAGGCAATGTGTGATTGGGACCTGCTATATAGTCACCAACAGCTTCAGGTGTGGAATGTCCGATAAAAATTGCCCCCGCATGTCGGATTTGATCGATCAATTGCCAAGGTTCTTCAATTTCTAATTCAAGATGTTCGGGCGCAAACTGGTTGGACAGTTCAGCGGCAGTTTTAAGACTATCGACGACGACAATTAAGCCATAATGAGCGATCGCTTTCTCCGTCATCAAACGGCGTGGATGATTTTCTAACATCCGACTCACTTCTTCAGAAACGCGATTAGCAAGACGTGAATCATTGGTAATTAAAATTGATGCTGCCATCTGGTCATGTTCAGCTTGGGCAAGCATATCTGCCGCTACATAGGTAGGATTGGCGCTGGCATCGGCAATGATTAAAACTTCAGATGGGCCTGCGATCGAGTCTATGCCCACACGTCCGAATACTTGTTTTTTGGCAAGGGTGACGTAAATATTTCCAGGTCCTGTGATTACATCGACTTTAGGGATGGTTTCTGTCCCATAGGCTAAAGCAGCGATCGCCTGCGCCCCACCCACACGGTAAATTTCTTCTACTCCAGCGACCTGAGCTGCCACTAAAATCGCAGGATTAATCGTACGCTCTTGACCTGGAGGCGTAACCATCACAATTTTTTTTACACCTGCAACTCTAGCAGGGACAGCATTCATCAAAACGGTACTCGGATAAGCGGCTTTCCCCCCAGGGATATAAATACCCGCAGCATCAACAGGCGTATAGCGCTTGCCAAGGACTATGTCTTTATTGCCAAAATGTACCCAACTTTTGGGTACATGCATTTTATGAAATTCTTCGATACGCTGGTGCGCCATTTCGATCGCTTTGAGCAGATCGCCCTTTACTTGTTGATAAGCTGCATCAAGCTCAGAGCCACTGACCCGCAACTCGGAAGCTAGGAAATCTTGGTTGTCAAATTCAGATGTATAGTGCAGGAGAGCCGTATCGCCCTTACGTCTAACCGTTTGAATGATCTCGGTGACGGTGGCTTCTTTATGGATCATCTGATCGTCATAGATGCGATCGCAAATCCGTTTGATCTCGGATTCTGCTTCAGTTCTCTGGGTAACAATTCGTAGCATAGATTGTGACGTAAGAAGCGATGATTAATCCTAGCTTAACCTGTATTCCTATAACTTGTGTGACTCGAAGCCTAAATTTGGTTGGATAATCTTGACTCTTTGCACTAATTTAGGATCATGCATACCTTGATAATTTGCGATCTTAAGTAATAATGAAAATCTCGCAAGATCGATAATTTTAAGCAATTAATGCCAAATTCTATGCAATCAACCGATCGCTCTCGTCCAATCCATGGGGGGAATCGCCAATGGGCTTCCAATATTGCTAATACCTTACCAGAGAGTATTTTAGATTTTTCAGCCAGTATCAATCCTCTTGGTCCTCCCCAATCGGCGATCGCTGCTATCAAATCCCACTTAATTGAGCTGAATCATTATCCAGATCCAGAATATACTTTGCTCAGGCAAGCTTTAGGAAAGTTTCATCAACTATCGGCTGATTCGATTTTGGCAGGAAACGGTGTTGCAGAACTATTGACTTGGGTAGGACGCGATCTTTCTCAATTATCGTCCACGGTTTTATTTACTCCATCTTTTACAGATTATTACCGTGCTCTCAAGGCATTTGATTGTGAAGTAGAAGCATATCCATTGCTATCTAAAGATGAGCCTTTCTATTTAAATCCCCAACTCCCAGAAATTGTCGATTCTCACTCAAAAGGAATCTTAATTAATAATCCCCATAATCCCACTGGATACTTGTTTTCTAGAGATAGCTTGTTACCATATCTTGAGCAGTTCGCAATGGTGGTAATCGATGAAGCGTTTATGGATTTCCTATTGCCAGAGCAACAACAAAGTTTAATTGACCTAGTTCCATTTCATCCTAACTTAGTAATTTTGCGATCGCTTACCAAGTTCTACAGCTTGCCTGGGTTGCGACTTGGCTATGCGATCGCCAATCCTGAACGCTTGCAACGTTGGCAAGCATGGCGCGATCCTTGGTGTGTCAATAGTTTAGCAGCAGCAGCAGGAATAGCTGTACTTGAAGATGTGGAATTTCAGCAACAAACATGGGCTTGGTTAGCTCACGCAAAATCTCAACTATTCACAGACTTATCGGAAATATCAGGTTTAAATCCATTGCCTAATGCTGCAAATTATCTATTAGTCCAAACAGAAATTGCAGGTTCTCTTTTACAAAAGGAACTATTACAAAAAGATAAGATTCTCATTCGCGATTGTCTGAGTTTCCCTGAATTAGGCGATCGCTATGTTCGCGTGGCTGTGCGTCTGGAACATGAAAATCAAAAATTAATAAATGCTCTGTCAAAACTAAGTTAGAGAAGTGTAGTAAAATCAAGAACCAGATTTTTTGTGGTACAGCTCCGCCGCGCCACAAAAAATCTGGTTCTTGATTAAATTGCAGAAGCCTTAGTGTCATAGGTTGCTTACGTCTGCTCATAATGTAAAAAGTCTTGGTTCTGGTGATACTTAGTTCAGCGATCGAAATATTTCTTGGGATTACCAAGACCTCATCAATGTTCAAAACCGTGGGTAAGTTTTAAATAAAAAGAGGGTGGGCGCAAAGCGCCCACCCTCTTTTTTAAGTTAACTATTTCGATTCAGTGAAATCAGCATCGATTACATCGTCATCGCCACTAGCGGCATCCTTAGTGCTATCTTGAGGTGAAGCTCCTGAAGGAGCTTCACCACCACCTTGCTGATAAACAGAGGAGCTAAGAGCATACAAGGCTTGCTTCAACTCTTCAGCTTGGCTGGTGATTGCTTCATGATCATCCTTAGCGATCGCTCCACGGAGATCCTTAACCAATCCTTCGATCTTAGTCTTGTCAGCTTCAGGAACCTTGTCACCAAGATCCTTGATTTGCTTCTCTGCTTGGTAAGCAAGAGAATCAGCTTGGTTCTTCGCTTCAATGCGATCGCGTTTTTCTTTGTCAGATGATGCGTTCCGCTCAGCTTCATTTACCATGCGCTCAACTTCATCCTTAGGCAAGGTGGATGCACCAGAGATCGAGATCGTTTGAACCTTACCAGTACCCTTGTCCTTAGCGGTTACAGACAACAAACCGTTAGCATCAATATCGAAGATAACTTCGATTTGAGGTACGCCACGAGGAGCAGGAGGAATTCCATCAAGACGGAAGGTTCCCAAACTCTTGTTGTCATTGGACATTTCACGTTCGCCTTGGAGAACATGAATCTCTACATTGCTTTGTCCATCAAC
>CAIJEA010000266.1 GCA_903819605.1 uncultured cyanobacterium
CAAAAAGTGTACTTTTCGCACAGCCTATTATGGGGATCACGTAGTAAATGGACAAAAAACAACGTTAAGGCTGAAAAGCTTAGTGGGAGGGAGTTTTAGCCGCTAACTATCCCAAAGACCCTGAAATTTCGTAGGAGCAAGTTCAGTGTAACGGACAGTATGCTGAATATTTTTATGACCGAGATAACTTTGGATAGTGCGAGTATCCACGCCTCTATTAGCCAAATAATAACCAGTACCATGCCTGAGCATATGAGCGTGGACAGGAAAAGGCAAATCAGCCAATCTCCCTGCTGACACAACTACACCAGCAATTGTATCTGGACACATCGGACCCTTACGGTTGCTCTGAAAAACGAAAGGACACTTTGGATAATCCCTTTTCAGTTTGCGAAGTGCCCTAATTTCATCGCCATAAAGAGGTTGAGTAGAAGGAGTGCCGCCCTTTAGCCGTTTAACGTAAATAGTTCCATCACTAAAATTGATTTGTTCCCACCGTAAAGAAGCTGACTCCGATAGCCGAAGACCATGTCGGTAGATGAGCAATATCAAAGAAGCATCACGGTGAGCATGACGACCGCCCCTTTTCTTAATCGCCTCACTCATCGCCTCCACCTCTTCAGACAATAGAAACTCACGAGTCCTAACATCTACATACCTTTGGGAATTAGGAGACTTTCGCTTAGATAAAGTAACTTTACCAACTTTCGATGGTTGAACTACTAGATCGACCATGTCTATAACCCTTAAGAATCAAGAGATAATTAGCCAATTATACCAACTTAGACCCTAAAGTTGGTATAACTTCTACGACACTTTACTGTCTTTTGCAGAATTCAAAGAACGTAAAAATCATGTTGAAGAATTATTCAGGTCTAGTAAATCCGAATGCCAGCTAATTTCTTAAGTGAGTCAGAACGCCTTCGCCTTAGTCAATTTCCATCAAGCATCATAGAATCAGACATCATTTGTTACTTTACATTATCAAAGGAAGATCTAGTCCAAGTTAAAAGACAACGTAAATCCTATAATCGCTTAGGGTTTGCCACTCAACTTTGTGCTCTCCGCTATTTAGGTTTTAGTCCCGATAATCTCAAGGATATTCCAATAGAAGTAAGAACCTATTTGTCTCAACAACTCAACCAGCAGGTAGAAGACATTACTCTATACGGGAAACGCTCTCAGACCCGTACTGAACATTTACAGCAAATCCTGAATTATCTGGGTTTTCATAATTCCACTGAGGCAGATATTGTAATGCTAGAGGATTGGTTGATAGAAAGAGCGCAAGAGCACGATCGGCCATCGTTACTTTTTCAAATGGCAGCGCAAAAACTTAAAACTGACAAGATTGTCCGCCTTGGTGTCACTGTACTAGAGAGGTTGGTAGGAACAGCGAGAAGTAAAGCGATGGTAGAAACGTTTCAAAAATTATCCCCACTGCTAACTCAAAGCAATCGACAATTTCTGGATAACCTTCTAACTAACAATAGTGATATTGCCCCGAAGGTGAGCCAATTAACTTGGCTGCGACAATCTGCCACCGTTAACTCTCCCTCTGCAATCATTAAAACCCTGAAGAAGCTCTCTTTTCTTAAACAGCAAGGGATACATAAATGGGATATCTCTTGCCTTAATCCTAATCGATTAAAGTTTTTAGCAAAAATAGGCAAGAAATCCACAGGTCAATACCTACAGAGAACCTCTGAGGAAAAACGATATGCAATTTTAGTCGCCTTTGTTTGTCAAATTTTAGTTGAGATCATCGATGAGGCAATGGACTTATTCCTTCGATGTCTTTCTGATACTTATGGTCGTGCTAAACGTGATTTAGAGACATTTCGACTCCAAGAGGCGAAAGCAATCAACGAGAAAGTGATTGCTTTACAAACAATAGGCAACATCATCCTCAATGACGAGATCAAGGATACTGACCTCCGCCATAGGATCTTTGAAAGCATCTCTCTAGACGATTTACAAGTAATCGTTGAGGATTGTGGACGCTTAACGCGCCCGTCTCAGGATGAATGCTACGATTTCCTGGGCGAGCGCTATGCTTACATCCGTCAGTTTGCACCTGCTTTTCTTAAGGCACTTACCTTTTGCTCAAATTCTGACCCCGATCCGCTCTTAAATGCCATTGCTCTCTTATGTCAACTAGATGCTGATGGTAAACGTAAAGTGCCAGATGACACTCCCTTAGAATTTGTTACCAGTAAATGGAAACCCTATGTTTTAGATGGGTTAGGGCATATCAGCCGACGTTACTATGAGTTGTCTGTACTGTGGTCGCTCCGAATTGCTATGCGCTCTGGAAATGTTTGGTTAGAGGGCAGTCGTCGCTATGCGAATCCTGAAACTTATCTCATTCCCAAAGAGCAGTGGCAGACTCTTCGCTCTAAAGTGTCTCTACTTCTACAAGTAAAAGAAGATGGCGCTGAGCGATTAAAGGAGCTTTCAGGTCTTTTGGATGTAGAACTGGTAAGACTTAATGAAACGATCAAAGACAATAACTTTATCCGAATTGAAGATGATGAATTGATTGTTTCTCATCTCGACGCGGAAACGGTTCCAGCTACTAAGCAAGAACTGGAGAATTTAGTATCTAAACGATTACCCCATGTGGATTTGACTGACCTATTAATCGAAGTCGATCAGTTAACAGGTTTTAGCCAATTTCTCATCCATGCAGGAGGCAATTCCTCTCGGTCTAATGAAACGAAAACCTATCTGTATGCGGCGATTATAGCTCAAGCCTGTAATTTGGGCTTAAAGGCGATGGCGCATGTTGCTGATTTATCCTATGACAGTTTGGTTTGGCATACCAATTGGTATTTACGGGAGGAGACCTTAAGACCAGCGATCAATGCCATTGTCGATTTTCAATGTCAGCAATCTCTGAGTAAAATCTGGGGTGGTGGTATTCTCTCCTCTTCCGATGGGCAAAGGTTTCCAGTATCGGTCAAAAATTCTCAAGCTGTAGCTCTACCACGTTATTTTGGCTATGGCAGAGGTCTAACTTTTTACACTTGGACTTCCGATCAATTCTCTCAATATGGTGACAAGGTAATTCCCTCGACGATGCGTGATGCTACTTACCTACTCGATGGAATTTTAGATAATGAGACTGAACTGAATATTTTGGAACACACAACCGATACGGCGGGATATACTGATGTGATGTTTGCTTTGTTCGACGTTCTAGGTCTGCGGTTTTCGCCACGTATTCGTGATGTGGGTAAGAAGTCACTTTATCGACTTAACAAGGATACTTCTTATGCAAACTTGGATGTCCTTCTCAAGGGTAGTAATATCAATCAGAGTCTGATTATCGAGCGCTGGGATGATATTTTACGAGTGGTTGGTTCTCTAAAGCTCGGTTGGGTTACAGCTTCGCTATTTGTGGGCAAGTTACAATCCTTTCCGCAGCAGAATAACTTGTTACAAGCGGTGCAAGAGTATGGAAAGTTAGTCAAGACGATCTTTATTCTACGTTACCTCAACAGTGAAGAATATCGTCGTTCTATTCATTCTCAGTTGAATAAGGGTGAGGCTTTACATTCTCTGCGTCGTTTTTTGTTCTTTGCTCATCAGGGACAGATTCGTAAACGTCAGCAGGATGATTTAAGCGATCAATCTGGTTGTCTAACTTTGGTTACTAATGCAGTCGTGGCTTGGAATACTATCTATATTGCTAAGGTGCTTGAAGAATTGCGCTTAGAGGGTTATCCAGTACTTGATGATGATGTTGCTCATCTTTCTCCTGCCCGATACGAGCATATTAATCCCTATGGAAAGTATTTCTTTGATATTGCTGGCAATGCTGCTAGACATGGCTTACGTCCTCTAAGGTAGCATTAAATTACTAGCTTTGATGCCTACAATCTATACTGGATAAGCTTTTCAGCCTTAACGTTGTTTTTTGTCCATTTACTACGTGATCCCCAATTCTGGGG
>CAIJEA010000267.1 GCA_903819605.1 uncultured cyanobacterium
GCGCCGCATCTCTCTTTTGGGTTTTAATTATGACTGACGACAGCTATATAATGCCTATTTTTGAGGTGGGAAGGGAGCAAAATTTAGAACTTTAATTCACTTTAGTGTCAAGCGTTGTGATTGTGCTGCTTTAAGTTTGAGAAAAAGGTTTATTCTAGAGAATCTGCCAATAGCATTATCTGCGTGAATGTACCTTAAATCTCTCCACATCAAGCAGTTTCGCAATTACATCGACCAAGAAGTTACCTTCACCGCACCCAAGACAGTCATTGTAGGTAACAATGCTCAGGGAAAATCTAACTTACTGGAAGCTGTTTTACTATTAGCCACTTTGCGATCGCATCGAGTTAGCAAAGATCGTGATTTAGTAAAAAGTGGTGAAGCGATCTCTGAAATTCAAGCGATTACTCAGCGATCGCGATCGCCTGAGAGTTATCCTGTGGAACTAGTGATGCGGATGCGAGCTAGTGGCAAGCGAACATTGAAAGTAAATAATGTTAATCAGGCAAGACATCTAGATTTTTTGGGAAACCTCAATGCGGTGATGTTTTCCAGTTTAGATTTAGATTTAGTTCGCGGCAGTCCTGAAAGTCGGCGCAATTGGTTGGATACAGTTTTAATTCAACTAGAGCCTATTTATATCAACCTTTTGCAACAATATAATCAAGTTTTGCGGCAACGTAATGCTTTGCTGAAGTCAATCAAGCAGGGACAGACAAAGTATGAACCACAACAAATGGCACTTTGGGATGCTCAATTAGTAACCGCAGGAACGCGATTAATAAGAAGGCGATCGCGTTTATTGGAGAGATTAACACCGATTGCGAGACATTGGCATCAAGCTATTAGTGGCGGTAGTGAATATTTAGAAATTACTTATGTTCCCAAATTTGGTTTTGAGCCAACAGATATCGTTGAAAATATTCATCAAGCTTTCTTTGAAGCAATTTTACAAAAAGCGATTATTGAGCAACATCAAGGAACGAGTTTAGTTGGTCCCCATCGTGATGAGGTTGCTATGACAATTAATGCTACACCTGCTCGTGAATACGGTTCGCAAGGGCAACAACGCACTTTAGTCCTCGCATTAAAACTAGCTGAGTTAGAATTACTTGAGTCAGTAATTGGGGAGCCACCACTATTATTATTAGATGATGTGCTAGCGGAACTCGATCTCCAACGTCAAGATCATCTCTTAAATGCCATCGGCGATCGCGTCCAAACAATAATTACTACAACTCATCTTGGTTCGTTTGATGCTCAATGGCTAAACTCTGCGCGAATTTTTCAAGTGGAAAATGGTAAAATTTCACTTTAAAATGTATAAAAACAAGGGGCTTAAGCCCCTTGCCTGATCTAACAGTAATAGTAGATATTGTAATTCTTATTCTTCGTCGTCCGCACCAACTTGACGCAGATGAATATGTTTACGACCAAGGCGAATTTCTAACTCATCGCCAGCATGTAGACCCATAAGTTGTGTATAAGCTGAACCAATTAGTAGGTTACCATTTTTCTGAACGCTGACTCGATAACTGGCACTGCGTCCACCTTTACCACTACCTTTTGCTTCAAGCTCAACACCATCAGCCTCCATCAAGGCATTATAAAACTTCATCAAGTTGACGCGAGCTTGATTGTTTTTTGTAATGGTTGCATAACCACAAGCTTTAGCTTTTTCTTCTTTTGACAGATGCTCTAGTTCTTTGACTTTTTGTAACAATGCATCGCCAGAGAGTTGAACTGGTTGTTTTAATTTTGCCATTTGTTTCTAACAGTTTGATATCTAATAATTGTATTTAAGTATCTAAGATAAATGTACTATTCGTCAAATTTTTTTGGCTAAATTTGTAATCTACTTATTTTAGTTTTAGTTTTATTTTGTTTTTTGTAGCTAACTATCTTTCATGGTTGATTACTTTGCTAGATAAATCAAAATTCAGTAAAAAGTAGTAGTGGTAATTTATGAATCATCATTACTGGTATTTACTGAATTTTAGACGTATAGCAATCATAAATTTATTGATTGTGGTATTTCACAAAGTTCAGCATCTTTAACCAACCAATTGCACAGTTGAACCTTCATCGTTCTTCGATACTTCGATGAGAGTGTTAAAAGACTCTTTTATTTGTGGCATATGCGTAATTACCAAAATACACTCGAAATCAGTTGCGATCGCATTAATAGCACTCACAAGGCGATCGCAGCCTAATTGATCTTGGCTACCAAATCCTTCATCAATAATTAGAGTTTGCAAAGTACTACCTTTGCGTTGAGCAAGGATACGGGAAAGAGCCAGTCGCACTGCAAAATTAATCCGAAAAGCTTCGCCCCCAGAATAGGTTTCATAGGGTCTTGTACCTCTAGTATCGGCAATTTCAATATCGAGAGTTTCGATGATGCGATCGCTTTTTTTACCCGATTTTTGAGTAATAAATCTAACATTTAATTGGCGATCGCTAAGTTGAGCCAGAATCTGATTCGCTTCAACTTCGATTTGAGGTAAGACATTTTCTAGCATTAATGCTTGAATACCATTTTTCCCAAAAGCCTGATGTAACTCGGTATGGATACGTTGGCGATATCGGGCTAGTTCGATTTGAGAGACAGTCTCTTGCTCGCGCTGACGGCTTTGCTCTAGTTGCTGTTGTGATTGCTGAAGGCTACCAATTTGGGCTATTAGAGAATCCATTTGCGATCGCCAATTTTGCATATTTTGTCGTAAAGAATCAATTTCCTGTGCACGATCGCCATGTATTTGCTGGCATTGAGTTTGTAATTGAGAAATTTTGTCTGAGACGATCTGTAATTCCTGTTGGCGATCGCTTTGAGCTTGCTGTAGGTGCTGTACCTGTTGTAGAAGTTCGGGATATTCTTGCTCGGCACGAGTGAGTTCTTGATAACGCAATAGTGATGCTGTTAGTTCTTGTTTCTGGGCGCGGAGTTGCTGATGCAGATCGGGATCGTAAGCTAATTGCACCAGAGCGCGATCGCATTGTTCGAGTTCGTGTTGCACTTCTAAGTCGATCAGGTTTTTAGTAAGGCGATCGTGCAACTGTTGAGTTTTTGTTTGCAAATCAGGGATTTTTTGAGCAAGATTGTCAGCTTGACGCTGAGCATTTTTAAGTTCTGATTGCTTGATCTCTGCCCAGCGCCAACGTTCTACGTCACCTCGTGCGAGAGCATGATTTTTTTCATCGTAGGCAAATTTTTTAATATTCCTATCGATTAATTCCATCTCCTCCCATGCTTCGCGGCTATAGTTTTGAGATTGTAGGCGATCGCGTAATTCGATAATCTCATTATCAATTTGTATTAGTCGCTGTTGAGCCTCGGCGATCGCCTTTAAGCGTTCTTGCAAAGTCCCTTTGCGCTCAATCAAATCATTAAGGGGTGCGAGTTCCTTCATCAAACTCCGATATTCATCGCGCAAAACTTCAATCTCGCAATTAGAAGCAGCTTGTTGTTCTTTAACTATCCAGATATCTGCCTGCAAGTCGCGAGATTCTTGTTTGTGCTTTTTTTGAACTAATTGCCAATGGGCCTCGTCAAGTGGGCGATCGCATAGGGGGCAAGGTGCGTTTGGCACGGTTAACTGGCGCATTTTTGCTTCTAATTTATTAAAGGCAACTTCACTATCTGCTAACCGTGTTTTTAACCGCTCTAAAAAATCGCGACGTTCTAATCCTTTTTCATGGACTCGTTGCTGATAGACTTGCTTTTTTTGCAGTAGCGTAATTTGCCGATCTAGTTCCTGAGCATTGCTAAGGAGTCGATCGTGCCTTTGTACTTGTATATGTAGCTGTTCTCTTTTAGCGATTAATTCCTCTAGTTTTGCAGAAAGTTTTGTATGTTCCCGTTCTAATTGATGCTTCAAAACTTGGTGACGATGGATCAAGGGTGTTGATTGACCATGAAGGCGATCGAATTCTTGCAAAATTGCCCTCGCCTGATGTAACTGAGCGATCGCTGCTTCGATCTCTGAAGCCCGATTGAGGATGCTTTGTAATTCGCTTTCCTGTTGGACTAAAGCCTCTAACTGCGCTTGGTGATGCCTAAGCTGTCCTTTGAGTTCACTTTGGAGACTTGTAAGTTTATGGCTAAATTCACCTCGCCGCTCATTAAGTTGTTGGTATTTTTGAAGTTTACTCTCTAGTTCTAACTCTTGAGTTAATAGCGATTGATAACGCTCGTAATCTTGCAGAATTTGCGATCGCTGAGAAAGATATTCTGCTAATTGCTGCAACTGCTTGCGCTGACTAGTAAGTTGTCGTTCAATTTGGGTGAGATTATTGGTCAGTGAAGTTTGTTGTTGTTTTTGCCAAGTTAATTGCTGCGAGAAGTTTTGATATTGTTTCTGCAATTCCTCTACAGCTTGTAGTTTTTGCCGATCGCGATTTTCCCACGCTTGTAAATTTGTGAATTGCGATCGCAAAGTCTCTAATTGCGGCGCGATTACTTCTCCCGCGAGAATTTGTTCGCGTAGATGTACCAACATATTCTCTAAGACAGTGGACTCAGCCTTGCTACTGCGGGCAATATCCTTGGCTCGTTCAGCGAGTTCATCATACTGAGATAGAGCAAGCATATCCGCCAAAATCTGTTTACGCTTGCCAGCAGGTTGGAGCATAAATTCATCAGCGCGACCTTGACGCAAATAAGCTGAGTTGACAAAGGTTTCGTAATCCATCTTGAGATGTGAAACGATTGTCTGCTGAGTTGATTGCACCTTACGTTCGGTTAGAGATTTAAACTTCCCTTCACTCTGCACCTGAAATTCTAGAGAAGTTGAACTGTTACGCGATCGCGTCCGAATTACGCGGTAAACTTCGCCACCTGCAATAAAAGTGAAGTCTACTTGAGCTTCCTTTGCGCCCACATGGATTACATCGTCTTGACTATTAACACGACTCACCCCCCATACTGCCCAAGTTATTGCCTCTAATAATGATGACTTCCCCGATCCGTTCGCACCACAAATACAAGCAACATGTAGCCCACTAAAATCTAAGGCTAATTGTTGATAGCTCAAGAAATTTTTTAATCTTAATTTCTGAGGGATCATTTTAGTTTGTAAGAACCTTTCCTATGCAGTTATACTAATTGTTATCTAATTATCATAATAATGCATTGCTTAACAAAAGTTTTGCCATTAACAGGCACAGGCTAAGCAACAAGAGCCGAGGGAGTTATGGAAATATGGGAAGAAATTAGTCGCCAAAGGGTAAAGTACATCATCGATAGCTATCAGTTAGATGGCGGTGATGATGAATTTTTTTATGAATATTTAGAAGATCTGTTGCAAGCCTATGCTCCTCCACAAATCGAATTAGCGCTTGTTGAAATTTTGATCGAAAGTTGGCGAATTACTCCTCTCATTCGTGGCATTGCATTTCTAGAGCGATCTCATGATCTTTTAAAATCTTGGGAAAACAAGGAAATCACGACAAATATTTCCCCCACACATTTTCGTCTGATTACAGGTTTAGATCCAACTCCAATATTTGGTATTGGAATTTCACAGCCAAGTAGAAGTATATTTTCTAATGTAAGTAAGTAAGTCTCAAGAGGATGCGGTGTGAAGTACCGCATCCTCTTGTAATGTTTTAAACTTGCAGAGCAAAACTTGCATTGCACTTGAATTGCTATATAGCATTCCTAAATCATTTGTGAGAAAGTCAAGGGGTTTAAGCCCCTTGTTGTAAGATTCTGTTTCTCATGGCTCATTTAGGATTGCTATA